>JBBQRC010000407.1:0-5457 GCA_038215215.1 Pirellulales bacterium | reverse complement strand
CAATCGATTGCGGATGGATTTGGAAATGATTGTCCCCGTGGCGTTCGACTGGGACCGGGATGGCGATTTCGATTTGATTGTTGGTGACGAAGATGGCCGCGTCGCCTTGATCGAAAACACCGGAAAATTGGCGACCGATCGCAGCCCAGTCTTTCTACCACCTCGTTATTTTCAGCAGCAAGCAGATACGCTTAAGTGCGGCGCGCTGGCTACACCGGTAGGTTTCGATTGGGACGGTGACGGAGATACGGATATCGTAAGTGGCAACACGGCTGGTTACATCGAGTTCTTTGAGAACTTGAGCGGCCAGGGAGTAGCAGAGCCAACCTGGGCCGCACCCACTAAATTGACCGTTGACGGAACACCGTTTCGCGTGATGGCTGGTGCAAACGGTAGTATCCAAGGGCCGGCGGAAGCGAAGTGGGGCTACACCACGTTCAGCGTCGCAGACTGGAACGCTGATAAGTTACCAGACATCATCCTCAACAGCATTCTTGGTGATGTTGTTTGGCTACAGAACATTGGTACGCGGATTAAGCCCGAGTTGTCTCCGCCACAACCGATTGAAATCGAGTGGGAGAGCCAGCAACCGGAACTGGATTGGGGATGGCGCAAGCCGGTCGGCAAAGCCTTGCTCACGCAATGGCGCACTACGCCAGTTGTCTACGACTTCAACGCCGATGGCCTGATGGATCTTGCCATGCTGGACCATGAGGGTTATCTCTGCCTTTTCGAACGCGTGCAACGTGGTGATCAATTGTTAACCAGCGGTCCGAGGCGATGCTTTGTCGATGAACTAGGAGAGCCCCTGCGATTGAATGACAAAGCAGCAGGTGGCAGTGGACGTCGAAAACTGTGTGTTACCGATTGGGATGGAGATGGAAAATTCGATTTCTTACTCAACTCCGCCAATGCCGATTTTCTCCAGCAAGTTGGCAGCCGAGACGGCAAGTGGATTTTTCGTAACGCAGGCACGCTGGCTAAACAGAATATCGAAGGACATGACGTCAGCCCCAGCGTCGTTGATTTCAATGACGATGGTATCCCCGATTTCCTTGGGGGAGCCGAGGATGGACGGATGTATTTGTTGATGAACCCGCGACAACGAGATCCGTTGAAGAAGTAATAGCCGCTACAACCTGTGTAAAGCATCGAATTGGCGATTGTTCTCAGCGGACTCAGAGAACGCTCTGCGCAGGCCAGCTTGGCGCGACCTAGGTTTTACCTAAGGAGGCGCTATGCTTTTTCCAATTACCGATAATTTCACGAGTCAATTGAATCACCCAGTTCTACCCAGCCCTAGCTTGGCTGCTGGAGTAGAATCTACTGCCAGTCGCTCGGAATTGCCTGCCGCAATTGCTGCTCAGAGCGTCTTGCACGTCATTAATGGCGAGCATTTTTCTGGCGCGGAACGCGTGCAGCAATTGCTGGGTAAGCGGCTGCCCGAATGTGGCTTCGAGCCGTATTTCGGTTGCGTTAAGCCAGGGAAATTCCGCGCGTTATGCGGGCTTCTAGAGAACAAGCTGATCGATGCACCGATGCGTGGCCGATTCGATTTCTCGGTCGTAAGAAATTTGGCGACCTATGCGACGCAACACTCGGTAGCGCTACTGCATGCACATACACCGCGAACCGCACTCGTCACTTCGTTGGTCGCGCGACGCACAGGATTACCCTGGATCTATCACGTGCACAGCCCTACAGCGCGCGATAGTACGCGCGGCTGGGTAAACCAGATGAGTTCACTGATC
Source organism: Pirellulales bacterium (assembly GCA_038215215.1). Taxonomy (GTDB): domain Bacteria; phylum Planctomycetota; class Planctomycetia; order Pirellulales; family Pirellulaceae; genus Aureliella. The sequence goes on along the minus strand of JBBQRC010000407.1, from coordinate 3,706 downwards.
GAGCGATTTTCGATTCGCTCTTGTGACTGCCTGATTACAGTGAGTGAAAGTCTAGCGACCGAGATGCGGCGGCGCTGCCATCGTCAACGTGTCGTCATGGTGGCCAATGGCGTACCAGCAATTGAACCCATTAATGCGAAGGAACGGCTTTCGCAAGCCACTTGGCGACTGGGCATCGTAGCCCTTATGCGTCCTCGTAAAGGGGTTGAAGTTGCGCTCGAGGCCATGCAGCGACTCAAGCAAGCGAACTGCCCCGCGACTTTAGAGTTGATCGGTGGTTTTGAAACGCCAGAGTACGAACGGCATATCTTGGGGATGATTGAACGTTTGCAAATTGGTGATTGCGTCCGCTGGACCGGATTTACCCAAGATGTACCAACCGCTTTACGTCAACTCGATGCGCTGCTCTTGCCGAGCCTGTTTGGTGAGGGGATGCCCATGGTTGTACTTGAAGCACTGGCCGCGGCCGTGCCCGTGATTGCTACTCGCGTTGAAGGAACTCCAGAAGTTGTCCGCGACGGCGTCGAGGGATTGCTCGCCGAGCCACGCAGCGTGGACAGCCTTGTCGAAAAAATTCAACAACTCGTCAGCGATCGCGCTGCGTGGGCAGCCATGAGCTCTCGCGCATGCACACGGCATCGCGAGTCTTTCAGTGACCTGCGCATGGCCGAAGGTGTCGCAGCCGTCTATCGCCAAGTTCTTGGCCGACACTCGACGCGTTAGTCGACAGACACGTAACTACCTCCGTGCACGCTCGCGAAAACTTCTTCGTTCAGCCTCGGCCAAACCCTTCAGTCGGAGGAGTCCATAGGCCCCGCTTCATTTAGGATTAATTGATGAAAGAAGCTTACGATATCCGTGTAATCTTTTAGTGCAATACGTTCGTCGATGCCGTGAAATCGTTGCGTGTCTCGTTCGGCGATCCGGGCTGGTATAAAGCGATAGATGTTCTCGCAAAAATCGCTGTAGTGCACACTGTCGGTGCTGCCGACTAAGACAAAAGGTGCAACAGCCACATCCGGATAGACTTCGCGAATCGTGCGATGCAGTTGGACAAAGGGAGCCGATTGGATCCTCGACATTGTGGAAGCCTCTTTGCCAAAGGGAAGCGCCACAACGTTAACACGTACGTCGTCGATATTCTGCCGGAGATACTCAACAGCCCCTTCGATCGAGTCCCCCGGGAGCAGTCTGAGATTTAGGGTCGCCGTAGCACTTTGCGGCAAGACGTTGACTTGGATGCCACCTTCAATCAGCGTGGGAGCAACTGTCGTACGCAGGAGTGCATTGCTGCTGGGACTGTCGTCCAGTTGGCTTTGAACGAAGGGCCTTGTCAACCAAAGGTTAGCCAGCGCGAGCCGCTGATCAAACCGCGGCATTTCTGGGCCAAGGAAGCGGAGCGTGTCACGCAGACCACCATCAATGCGGGCGGGGAAGGGAGATGCTTGCACCCGGTGAATGGCCGACGCCAAAATGCTGATTGCCGTTTGCGGTGGCGGCATGGAAGCGTGCCCGGTCTCAGTGGGCGATACTTCAACGCTTAGTTGGACATTCAACATTCCTTTTTCCGCAACTCCAATCAAGGCAGCAGGTTGGCCAAGCCCGGGAAACTCAGTAAAAATGCAGCCGCCTTCGTCCAGAACCATATCCAACCGACGGTTATGGCTGTGCAGCCATTCCGCCATTTTTTTGTTGCCATGTTGGCCGCCAAGTTCTTCGTCATGGCCCAGAGCAACGTAAATTGTGCGTTCCGGTTGGGATCCGTCCGCGGCATGCCGAGCCATGGCTTCGAGGATCGCCATGACTCCGTGTTTACAGTCCAACGTTCCACGCCCCCATAGAAACTCCTCGTCGATGTGCCCGCTGAACGGCTCGTGCGTCCATTTCGACTGGGTGCTTGTTTCGATGGGTACGACATCAAAATGGGACATCAGCAGGATGCCGGGCAAATTAGGATCTCGCCCTGGCCATTCGAACAGTACGCTGGGAATCAATGCGTCCCCAAAATCCACGCCGGTACGACGAACAAACGGAGGGCGATGCAGGGTGGGAAAAGTTTCCGCCAAGTAGTCTCGAAATCGATGCAGTGGAGAGTCCTCTGTTAGCCTCGACAGCGGTTGGGACACTGTCGGTATTTGGATCGCGCCTTGAACATTTTTGTACAGCAGCGCGTTATCCCAGGACATTGCAGGTGCAGACTTCACGTGGATCTGCATGCTCGAAAAGTACAGGTAATTCCAACTCATGACACTCAGTAGCACGATCAAAAGTCCAAGTAAGACAAGACCGCCACGCTTCGCGATTTTTTTCATTCGTTTCATGGGAACCTCTCCGGAAATTAAATTTATATACTCTATAAGCGATGTACTTGAGATACTTCAGGCGGAGTTCTTGAACCACGCGAAGATACTGAAAATAAAACTAGACTTGCGAAACGCCGTACCTCCCGGCAAGCTGCTCACATGTGCCCCGACTGGTTGCCCTCTAAGAATCGTCGAGTTGCCGTTGAACGCTCAAGCCGAGCCGCATGGTGACGATGCGATAGAACCGATGCAACGGTATCCGAGAAAAACATACCGCGTGCCGTCAAGCGAACGCAAATATCATCGATTTCGATCAGATTCTGCCTCGATAGCGCCTTCCATTCCTCGGCAAAGTCCGCTCGCACATCGGTACCGAACAACGCGCGGTAGGCATCACCTTGAATGTTCAGTTTCGAAAGCTGCCGAGTTACGTACAGCAACCTGAACGATTCTTGGTCCAAGTCAAAATAGCGGCTCCAATACGGCAACGGTGTTTTGAGGGCCTGCGTGTACTCGGATGAACTCTCTGGATTCATCGTCTTGAGGGCAGTATGACCATCGGCTCGCAATGAGTAGGAAATGGCTGAGGGCCCAAAGCCGAGCATGTCGTGGCTGCCCGGTTCGAAACTGCAGATTTCGTAGATGTAGCGTCGGGAGTCATTTTCCAACGCTGTGCGTTCAAAATTCGTGAGGGTGGACTGATAAAAGCCCTGTTTTAACATCGCCTTGCGAAGGGCTTGCCAGTTGTTGACGGCGGCGGCGTTGTCCGGAAGCGAGCTCAACAGCTCAGCGTCACGAGACCATGCAGTGCCGAGGCCGCGGAAGAGCACCAAATGGTACAGGCACAACTGGTCAAACCCCATCTGACTTCCGATGGCAACGTCCGCGAGCATTTCCGCGAGCGATTGCCCCGGTAGATTAAAGAGCAGATCGCCTGACACCGTCATGTTCCGAGAGTGGGCCAGCTCGACCACCTGGGCAAACAATTCGCAATCGCCAAATGCAGCTCGACCCATCTTGACCTGCCAGCTCCGAGCGAAACTTTGCACTCCCATACTGATCCGAAAGTGGCGTGCCTGCAGCTCCTCTTGGAGAATGTCTAACAAGAGTGGGCGGCGTTTGATGAAGTGTGCTGGCACTCCTTCCAGCGTTACCTCAGCCTGCTGAAGATCCAGCGAATTGTTGAGCTGTCTGCAAAGTTTTCGAAATGCATCGGCCGGTGTGAGGTTAGCTGTTGCCCCACCAAAGTAAAGCGCCGTGACGAGACGACCGTCCAACGTCGAGGACTGCGATAGACGGGCGGTAATCTCCTGTTGCACACTCTCGACGACAGCGGTGGCCTTTCGAGAACTGAAGTCTTCGTGGGGAAAGGTGCAGAAGCCGCAGCCGGCAATTTTAGGATT
>JBBQRC010000406.1:0-5464 GCA_038215215.1 Pirellulales bacterium | reverse complement strand
TAGCTTGCGAATCGATGTTCGGAGTGAGGACACCGCTCTCCATCGCTTAGGTACAATTGCAGAAAACTGCCGGCAGCGTCAAGTCAAAACAGATAGATTTCACGTCGGCTGCGCGAGCCGGTTAGGAAGGTGACCGGGCAGATGCAGGCGCACCCACAACAAGTACCCAGACGTTTCTACCGCTTGAAGTGATAGTCAAAAACTGTTGGACGTAGCGTCGAGTGCAACATCGGACGCTGGATCGACTGCATAAAACAGGGTCGAAACCTTGCGGGCCAAAATCGACACGAATAAGTTACGGAACTTGGGTTCCGTGGTATCCATCACAGTGGGTCCACTTTCCTTGGGGAAAGTAAACTCGGGGAATTGCTTTTCGTATACCAAGTTGCCTTTTTGTTTCATGTCGTAGACGCTGACTGTCATGTCGCATTGGCCGCGAAAAAGAGTTGCCCCGTCCCGAAGTTTTAAGCCAGAGATGTCTACCACCAGCAGCTTGTCGGCTTTGACCCCCTGACCCACTTCAACGAAATCTGCAGTGGTCCACTCATTGGACTCGAGCCAGTGCTCAACCTCCTCCTGCCGGACCAGCTCGATCTTCTTAACGTTCGTGTTGAGTGACATGCTCACGTATCGGGTGAGCAGTGCGCTGACTGCGTCCGTGCTGAGCCCACCATCGCGCGCACAAACGATTGCCACTTTTTGCTCTTCGAAGCCCGCATATTCGGCCGGCCGTTCATTGCCTTGAATAGCATTGACCAGGTTGGCTGCTAACCGCACACAACCGGCGGAGGACAGAAACAAAACGGTAGTGAGCAAGCCCAGGCCGACCGTACAGGGCCTTGATGAAGCGGTGTGCATCCTGCATTCCTTGCGTGGTTGCTACGTCGATAAACGCCACAGCCATTGGGCCACAGCGATCGCCAGTGCAGTCAGTATGGAAGTTGCGAGAGCGAATGAGAACCAGCCGCGGCGCGTAACTTTCCCCAGATAGGTGAAATAGCAGGCAGCCGGCAAATATGCTAGAGCGATTATCGAAAGTAACAGCCCTCCCGCATTAACAGCCCCAGCTTCCAAAATCCTCCCGCGCATTGTCAAGCTCCAAGCAGTCGTCATGCCACACGACGGACAACGCAATCCAAACAGAACTACGGAAGTGCAGGGTGGCAATCCAAGTTGCTGGTGCGTTCCAAAGCCGCTGGACGCAGGTTCTAGGCTACGCGCGACCATCAAAAGAGCGAAAACGCTCAATCCCGACAGGAACGCCAGTGCTCGCAATTGCCAGCTCAGCTTGTTCCCTGGCGTGCCTTCGAATTGCGATTTGCAAGCGGTTCGTCCAGTGACGGGATCGTTTTTAAGTGGTGCCAACTCTCTGTTCGTAATGGGAAACCCTTTGGCCAGATGGCAATGTTAGCTATAATTCAGCGGACTAGAACTTTATCGATCATAATACAAGCTGGCCGAAGGATGCGGGTTCGCTATCGGCGCGGGATCGCTGTCCAGCGTGTTTACCCAGCGGTTGCAAAACTGCCATCTGAGGTCCTAGTGATTGGAATCGACATGTCGCTCATTAGTTTCCAGTGGTCTCCGAGCCAACGCCAGTTGCGACAATTTGGTGCGATGAGTGCGTTTGCTCTACCGGTGGTCGGCTGGCTGAGTGGCATGAATTCTGCGGTCTTGGCGATGCTGCTTTTTGCTTCGAGCCTCATTTTGTTGCTGGTTTGGCTTAAGCCAACGACACTGCGCCCACTTTTTGTGTTGCTGATGATGGTGACAACGCCCATCGGAATGCTTGTCGGTGAAATCTCCCTAGTGCTAATCTACTTGGGAATTTTTCTTCCGCTGGGACTCGCTTTTCGACTCCTCAAACGCGATGCACTGCAGCTAAGCTTAGACCGTAAGGCCAGCACCTATTGGCAAGCCAAAGTGCAGCCGAAAAGTGTGTCGCATTACTATCGGCGTTACTAACTGTATAGCGTCACTGAGTGGGGCGTCAGACTACGATCGACCAGCTACAAATGACCAGCTACGAATGACCAGCTACAAATGACCAGCTACGAATGACCAGCTACGAATGACCAAGACGAACCGCCAAAGTGGCACTATCCCGTTCATGATCAGACAGCCAATAATTTTGCAGGGGACGCCCGTTGATGTCTGCACCTGAAGAGCCAAACGAATTTGAACGATCGGCGAATGACAAATCGCCTTCCCTGACCGCGGAGTTTCTGCAGTTCATCGTTGAGAACAAGAAGTGGTGGCTGATTCCGATAGTGCTGTCATTTGGTCTAATTGGTCTGCTGGCGTTTTTGAGCTCGACCGGTGCTGCCCCCTTTATCTACACCTTGTTTTGATGATTTGCATCTGGCGTCGCGCAATGGCGCACGAAGGAGACGGCTTGCGTCTACACGATAAGCAGGCTGGACAATGACTAATTGACTTGTTCTTTTACCGGTGCGATGCGACCTGGTTCGGCCCCCTCCAACGCAGAGAACTCAGCCCAAATAGGTAAATGATCACTGACTTCAAGGGCTTGCTCTAACGACAAGTTAAATTGTCGCAAGAAATCGAATGCGCCGGCTTTTCCAGCGAATTCAACCGTGGCTGCTCCGGCAAAGGCAATGTTATCGAGCATCTGTAAGCCATCAGTAGTGGTGGGGACTCCGGTCACAACTAGCCTCGCACCGGAACTTACCAAGGAATTGAGTTCGGCATCTCCTCCGGCGAAATCGCCGACGAAAATCCAATCATCTTCGCCACGCCCATCCTGTTCGACCGCCTTGATCAAATTCGGAAGGAGGTCGCGTTCCCGCTCGGCAAGTGAGAGATCAAGCGAAAGGTTGATCAGTGAGAACGTGAAGGCTTGTTGTGTCGGGGGACCCTTAGTGCGAAACCACGCCACCAACGGCTCGCGTGTGATCAAGTCTTCAGGATCGTCGATGGTATAAAGTTGAAAGCGATCAGTCTCAAGCCGTAGCGTATCAAACACAAACGCGAACTGCTCAAGGGGCGGCGTGCGACCCACGCGCGGGCCGATGATATAGTCGTAAGTTCCACCGGACTGGTTCAGACGCTCGACAAGTAGCGGCAGGATATCGTCTCGATTCGTTTGAATTCCCTGCAACGCAACGATATCGAATTTGCGCAAGATGCGCACGAGCATTTCGAACACATGCGGCTTGGCGAGCTTGGTAGCGCCAAGCGATGGAACATGAAAGCTGGCGATGCGCAAGTTACTGAAGTTAGCGCCTGCCAGCCCGGGCAAACTTGCCAGTCCTCGCTGGCCCTCCCATATCGCCAGTTTTTCGCCCACGCTAAGCAACCGTCCAAGGTCTGCTTCGCCGGTAGAAAACGGTGATACCTGGGGCGCCACACTTGTCGCAGTGGATGTGGTTCCGCGATTTGACGACGAAGTAGTTGTCACTAGCTGGGGGGCTAAGACATTGGGTAAACCCACTTGGTCGAAATCCTGCACAGTGTCCGCTGACCAAGTATCGCCAACGCCTCGCCGCTGTGCCAGCTCGTCGCTTGCGCGAGGCCTCAGTCTAATTTGCTCAATCCCGTCGAGACTATAGTTGTTTATGATGTAAGCGCTGGCTGCCACAACGACGGTCAGCACTGACCAACGACGACGGATTTGGAACATAAGTTGGATCCCGAGTGCGAAGCGACGTCGAGCAACCGTGCTCGGCCGACGCAGTACCTGCTCGTGCCCGCTCCTATTTTATTCAACTCGGAGTAAGGCCTGGACTTGAGATCCGTCCCAGATGAGAGTCCATGAGCGTTGATCGGCTGCAGGCAGTTCATAACCAAAGGTATTTTCGCCACCGGAATCCGATGTGGCGCTTTGGCAGGTGCAAGAAATCGAGCAGCTAACATGAGCGGCCTAAGTGAAAGCTGACGACTGTGACAACTATGCAGATTGCAGTTTGGTTGCGGTAAATGTGTTGCGTAAGAGCATGGCGATCGTCAGCGGCCCGATTCCACCGGGGACTGGAGTGATTGCTGACGCGATCATTGCAACCGCATCAAAATCGACGTCTCCAACTAGTTTATCCCCCTCGCGGTTAATGCCGACATCGATGACCACTGCCCCGTCTTTTACCATGTCCGCAGTGATCAGACGGGCGCGGCCGACGGCAGCCACCAACACATCTGCTTGACGCGTGATGGCGGCCAAATTCTCACTTTGGCTATGACAGACCGTTACAGTGGCGTTGGCGAAGTCTTTCCCCAAGCCGATGTCGCGTTGCAACAACATATTAGCCAACGGCTTGCCCACGATATCGCTGCGGCCGACCACCACCACATGCTTGCCGGCAACTTTGTGGCCGTAACGCGCCAGGATCTGCACCACTCCATGTGGCGTGCAGGGGATGAATCTGGGTCGGCCTTGGACCAAGAGCCCAACGTTTTCCGGTGCGAACGCGTCTACATCCTTGAGCGGGCTGAGGGCATCAAGTACTTGTTGGGTGTTGATTTGTGCGGGCAGTGGCAATTGAACCAGGATGCCGTTGATCGTGGGATCAAGGTTAAGCTGTGACAATAAGCCCAGTAGATCTTCCGTCGACGTTGCTGCGGGCTGTCGAATCAAGCGACTGTTGATGCCGACCTTTTCGCAAGCCTTCTCCTTATTGCGGACGTAAACTTGACTGGCCGGGTCATCACCGACAAGCACTGCAGCTAACGTAGGTGCCGGGTGGCCGGCCGCTATCCATTGAGCCACCTCCGCAGCGATTTCCTGCCTGAGAGCTTCTGCAGTTAGCTTGCCATCAAGTAATTGCGCTGCCATGGGTAAATGCTTCGTCATGAGGACTGGTAATGGGAACGCTGAGATGTGCGTCTTTTCACCAAAGTTAAGGCTGATGTTTTACCGGATCTTTAGAATATTGCATCCCTAGCATAAACAAGTTGGCGGGCAGTCGAATCCCACAGGCAACCTCGATCCAGTTGACCCAATTGTCGGAGAATTAATGAGGAAAGATCTGCCAATATGGCGCTGTCCAACAGGAGCAGCTGGATGTCCCAGCGGAACTCTAATCCGGCCTTGGACAAGTGGCACAATCGTTACAGTATGAGTGGCGAGTTCGAAAAAAGAAGATGGCCGGCGTTGTTTCGCCGTGAGGCAGACTGCGTGATGGCTTCGGACCTATAGTTAACGAGCGCAAGACGAGTCGATTGGCCAGCAAATCTGCTCGTTCTGCGCTATTCGGCTCATTCCTCCAGGTTTTGTGCGGTGGCCACCATGCCAAATATTCTGCCAAATAACGATAAAGTCTGGCAGGCTGGCGCGCACGCTCCGGCTTTGGACGGCGTACGAGGTCTAGCCATACTTTTGGTCACCACCTATCGTTTCGGTAGGGGATTGCCAGCGGCGAACTGGTTCGAGCGAACACTGGCTCACGTCATTCAGTTCGGCAGTTACGGCGTTGACCTATTCTTCGTGCTTTCCGGCTTTCTAATTACG
>JBBQRC010000405.1:0-5490 GCA_038215215.1 Pirellulales bacterium | reverse complement strand
CTCACCGTAGTGGCGGTCAATGTAGGGCGACTCTGCGAGGAGTTTGCTGCGGGTGAAGAGGTGACGCCAGAGTCGCTGCAGAAGAAGGGGGTTGTCAAGCGGGTTTTCGACGAGATCAAGATCCTCGGGGACGGCACGGTTGATAAACCACTGAATGTTTCAGCCCATCGTTTTAGCGACTCTGCCAAAGAGAAAATTGCCGCGTCAGGCGGCAGCGTGACGGTGGTCAAGGCCAAGCGTACTCCAAAGGAACGCGTGGCAGACTTGGCTAAGCAGAACGAGAAAAATTAGTCGTTAGTATTCATAAGTCACGGACGAGGGCATCGCTGGTTCAGCAGGTGTGACCATCGTGCGGCGACGATATCAGTCATTCGTCAGAAATCGGCTGGCTTGAGTGCGGGTGGACGCTGTTGACTCGCGTGAGCCCGCCGCACCGCTAAACCTCGGTTGCCGACCGCAGCGGCGACGTACGCTTGGGAGCCAGGGCGATGTTAGAAAAATTCAGAGTTATTTTCACGATACCGGAGTTGCGTCAAAAAGTCCTTTTGACGCTCTTTCTTCTAGCCGTTTATCGAATCGGTTATCAGATTCGCTTGCCCATGGCTAAAGGTGCCTTAGGGGATGCCGCAGGCAATCAGGTGAATTCCTTCCTAGAGAAATTTAGCGTCTTTGCCGCCACCGATTTGCGTCAAGTAACGATATTCGGGTTGGGTATCATGCCCTATATCTCGGCTTCGATCGTCTTTCAATTGCTCGGTAGTGTTTGGAAACCCATCGAGCAGTTGCGTAAAGAAGGTCAAACGGGGATGAAGAAGATTAACGAGTATACGCGATATCTGACGGTTCTACTGTGCGTTATCCAGAGCTGGGTGTATCTGAAATATGTCATTATGGGCAATGGCATGGTCGCGCCGCAGTTTTACGCCGAGGGGACGCAAACGCTGCATTTTGGTTGGCAGTTAACTGCTGTGGCGATCATGACCTGCGGTACGGTCTTCTTGATGTGGCTCGGTGAGCAAATCGACGAGTACGGTATCGGGAACGGCATTAGCCTGTTGATTATGTCGAGTATCTTAGCGCAGATGCCTCGCGCACTGTACGAGTTGCGTCAGAACATGACGACGGAACTGAGCGGTTCCTCTGGAGCGATTGGTCCAGACAAATTGATCGTGTTGGGTGCGTTGTTTGTGGCCGTGGTGTTTGGCGTGGTTTTTATCACGCTCGGACAGCGCCGCATTCAGACCCAAAGTGCTAAACATGTACGTGGAAGAAGGGTTTACGGCGGTACCAAGCAGTATTTGCCACTGCGAATAAATCAAGCGGGTGTTATGCCCATCATTTTCGCGAGTAGTTTGTTGATGTTGCCGGGGTTAGTTTTTGGCGTGGTCGCAACGTGGTTTAAAAGCCAGGGTGCGGTGGAGTTCTTTAACATGCTGGCGAGCATCTTCACAAACGGTCAATCGCTGACCTATATCGTGCTGTATGTGCTGCTCATATTCTTCTTCTGCTACTTCTGGACGTCGATCACCTTCAATCCCAAAGAAATGTCCGAGAACCTTAAAGATCACGGTACATTTATCCCTGGTTACCGTCCGGGTAAACGGACAGCGGATTATTTGGAAAAGGTGATGGTGCGGATCACTTACGTAGGTGCTGCATTCCTAGCCATGGTCGCCATCGTCCCCATTTTGGTTAATTTGCAACTAGCCGTGCCCAACTCGGTAGCCTCGTTTTACGGCGGTACTGGATTGTTGATTGCGGTCAGCGTGGCCTTTGACTTGATACAGAAGATTGACAACCATTTGCTGATGAGGAATTACAAAGGGCTGCTCGAGTCCTAGAAGCGTCGCCTTGGTCTTCTTGAACTGGAGAAGACTCTGAGAATTGCGCCTAGGGGCGCAACGTGCGTCAGCGGGATTCTTCCAACAGGTGAGAGAGCCCATGCGCATCATTTTTATCGGGCCGCCGGGCGCTGGAAAAGGAACTCAATGCAAGCGATTGACGCTGATGTTGGGAATCCCCCAGCTTTCAACCGGCGAGATGCTCCGGGAGGTGATGAGCCACGATACTGCCTTGGCGCGCTGGGTGGCGTCTTACCTAGATGTCGGGAAATTGGCGCCTGACCACTTGGTAATGCGTATCGTGTCGCAAAGGCTAACGCACACGGACTGTGCGGCGGGTTGCCTGTTTGACGGCTTTCCTCGCACGCACGTGCAAGCACAGTTGTTAGACGAGCATTTTAGTCGGACGGGTCGACAGGTTGACTTGGTTTTGAACCTCCAGGTGGTTGAAAAGGTGTTAATCGATCGCTTGCTTCAACGTGCCACCATTGAGGGGCGGAGCGATGATAATCAGCAGTCGATTCAAGAGAGGCTGCGGGTTTTTCGAACACAAACTTTTCCATTGTTAGAGTATTACGAACGCCAGCAACTGCTAGTTACGATCGACGGACAGTGTGCCACAGAGGAAGTGTTTGAGCAGATCAAGCAAGCCGTGCTGTCGCACAGTGGAAAGTTCAGTCGGAAATGACCCGTGAATCGGGCGTCGCGGAGCGGGTTGACAACCTGACAGCGACCGGGCGGTGACATGTGTGAGTTCAGAGCGATGATGGTTGTTGAGTAAGTTGTCAACCACGAACACTACGTTACGGCTTGCCAAACGTAGTGGGACTGCGGTATACTTCTCGATTCGGCACGACTTTCGCAGGGCCTCGGGGCCCCGCAAACGATATAAGTTTTTGATTCATAAGTACTTAGAGACAAGCAAAGGAAACCTTCATGCCGCGTCTCCTCGGTGTGGACATTCCCAACGACAAGAAGGTAGCGATTTCGCTAACTTACCTCTACGGTGTTGGACCGTTTGTGGCTCGTGAAGCGTGTGTCAAAACGAACATTAATCCGGATAAAAGCGCCCGCGAACTGGACGAAGACGAACTGAGTCGTTTGTCCACGTTGTTAGAGCGCGATTACACGGTCGAAGGCCCCCTGCGTCGGCAAGTTGGGCAGAACATTAACCGCCTGCGGGAAATCAAGTGCTACCGCGGCATGCGACACCGCATGAGCCTGCCTGTGCGGGGACAGCGTACGCGCACCAATGCGCGAACCCGCAAGGGTCCGCGGAAGACGGTAGCCGGCAAGAAGGGCGTTAAGGACTTGCGATAGTCCTAACCAAGTTGGCAATCAGCGGATGTCTGCTGAGTGCCTGTTGCGTTCACGATTTGATTCACTCGGTTTGATTGGTGAAGAGGTTTTCAAGTGGCCAAAGTTAAGCGTCGTAAGACACGTCGCAATGTCACTGTAGCAGTGGCTCATATCCGCGCGACATTTAATAATACTACGGTAACAATTACCGATACCAAGGGCGATACGCTCTGCTGGGCAAGTTCTGGTACATGTGGCTTCAAGGGAAGTCGCAAGAGCACCCCTTTCGCAGGACAATCTGCCGCCCAGCAAGCTGCCGAAAAGGCCGCCAAGTTTGGTGTGAAAGAAATTGAAGTTCGCGTCAAGGGGCCTGGTTCAGGCCGTGAAAGCGCGATCACTGCTCTGCAGACAGCGGGTATGACGGTCAAGTTGATCGAGGATGTGACACCCATTCCTCATAACGGATGCCGACCACGTAAGCGCCGCCGCGTCTAAGCACGCGCAGGGCCCGGTTATACCCTTCATCGTTCACATTTTATTCAATTGGGAACTCGGCAATGCATGTTAAATGGCGTGGATTGGAACTGCCCAGCGTCGTCCAGCTCGACCAACACACTCTTTCGCCAACGTACGGCAAGTTTGTGGCTGAGCCTTTCGAGCGCGGTTTCGGTACAACGGTGGGAAACAGCCTGCGTCGAGTGTTGCTTTCCAGCTTGGAAGGTAGCGCGATCACGCAGATTAAAGTTCGCGGTGCACAGCACGAATTTACCACCTTGCCAGGCGTTTTGGAGGATCTCACCGAGATCGTACTTAACGTTAAATCGCTGGTGGTGAAGAACCATAGCGATTCAACGCGCGTGATTACCGTCGAGCGCTCTGCGGCCGGGGTGATTACGGGGGCTGATGTCGAAACGGATGCAGATGTGGAGATCATCAACAAGCACCATGTTTTGGCGACTCTCACCGACAATGTGCCGTTTGTGATGGAAATGGTTGTTGAAAATGGCCGCGGTTATGTACCAGCTTCGGAGCACAGCACTCGCGACCATGAGATCGGTATTATCCCAGTGGATGCCGTTTTTAGTCCCGTAGTTCGCGTACGTTACGAAGTTGAAGAGACTCGAGTTGGCCAAAAGACCAACTATGACAAGCTCACTTTGGAAGTTTGGACGGACGGATCGGTTGGTCCAGAAATGGCAGTGGTCGAAGCGGCAAAGATCTTCCGCAAGCACCTCAACCCGTTTGTGCAGTACACCGAATTGGGTCGTCAAGTACACGCGACGGCGCGCGGTGGTCCCGGCTCAGCCGAGGCTCAACTGGAAGCCAAGTTGAATGCGCCGGTAGCGGATTTACGTCTGAGTGTGCGGGCTGGAAACTGTCTCGAAAGTGAAGGCATTCATGCCATTCGCGAACTGGTGCAGCGCACCGAAGATCAGTTGCTCGAGATCCGCAACTTTGGCGAAACGACCCTAAACGAAGTCCGTGACAAACTGGCGACTTTAGGCTTGCATTTGGGAATGCGTCTCCCTTCTTCGCAGTCGATGCGTTAAAAAACTGTCTTGTTGACTCGGCTTGGCCGAGTGCACAAAAACAATATTGAATCCTAGTATTTTGAGTGTGTTTTAGCCATGCGTCACAGAAAACGTGGTCGTGTTTTAGGTCGCTGTCCCAGTCATCGCAGATCGCTTTACCGCAACATGGTATCAGCTTTGATTCTGACGGAGCGTGAGGACTCGGATCTCGATCCTAACGCACCGAAGGTCAAGGGGCGGATCATCACTACCGTGGCGAAGGCCAAGGAAATTCGTCCGCTGGTTGAGAAGTGCATCACGGTGGCCAAGAAGGGCGTAGAAGCCCAGATGGCAGCGAAGGAGTTTGGCACTGATGCCAAACGAAACTCCGAAGCTTGGAAGGCCTGGAGGAAAAGCGACCAGTATCCTCAGTGGGTTGCCGCGATTTCCCCGGCCGTAACCGCTCGACGACGCGTCTATCAAACCTTGCGCGACAAACAAGCTGTATCGATTCTGTTCAAAGAGTTAGCACCTCGCTTTGCGGAGCGTCCAGGTGGCTACACTCGCATTCTTCGGCTAGCCAAGCCTCGCTTGGGCGATGCGGGACCGCGCGCGATCCTCGAATTTGTCGGTAAAAACGATCGCGTGGTGAAACGCAGCGAGCGACCTGACTTTGGCGGACAAGAAGCCGAAACAACAGCAGTTGCCGCCGAATAGGTTCGTATTCCCCGCGCGCACATTGAATTTAGCGAATGCATGAAAGATTGAATTATGGCCAAAGGTAAGAGGAAGAAGGAAGTTGTCCACCTCGTTTGCGAGGAAACGGGTGACTACAACTA
>JBBQRC010000404.1:0-5497 GCA_038215215.1 Pirellulales bacterium | reverse complement strand
CGTTAGGGTCAGAGATGGAGACATAAACACCTTGCATGCTCGCGGGCTGGACCCAGCCCCGCGAAAATTGCCGATAGGGAATAGGTAAGATCGCGATCACGACGGCCGCCGCGGTGGCGATCGCCGCCAAGCGCCCACGGGTTTTGGTTTTCCTGGCGGTTTTCAACATGTCATTTGCAAATTTCACACTCGGCACTCCCCACCATGACGCTAGAATCGAGACCGCCAGCAAGCGACCCAGCCAAGCCAAATTCCAACTCGCGTAAAGTGCCGCCAGCATACTGGCGATGGCCAGCGACAGCCCCGCTCGATAAACCCAACTCGACCAACTGAACAAGCACAGCAGGTGTTCGCGAACGGTTCTTCGAGCTCGCGCTGGCGCAGCGACTGAGGCTCCCAAGACCAAGCGATGAAACTGGGCAACCGCGAGCTGATCGGCGCGGGCACGCAAATTGGGTTCATCCACCAAATCGCTCAACAAATAGTATCCATCAAAGCGCATCAAGGGATTGGCGTTGATCAACAGCGTGCTGAGGGAGCACACAAACATGGTTTGCAGGGCGAGGGTATTGACGGGTCCATCGACGGTCAGCATCCAGACCCAAGCGGCCAAGCTCGCGACGATCAATTCCACGTACATTCCAGCGGCCGCTACTGCAGCGCGTTGCCAGCGGTTGGGCAGATGCCAACTCTCCGACACGTCGCAATAAACGCAGGGAGCACCTAAGATCACGAACACGCCAATATCGGGACAACGTATCCCGTGGCGTTTGCAAACAAGTGCATGTCCTAATTCGTGCACGGCGCGCGTCAGCAGAAAAATGACAAACAGCGAACTGCCTTGAAGGGGATGGATGATCCATTGCCAGGCGGATCCTTGCAGCACCAATCTCTGAAACTCGAGGCCCACCGCACAGACGGTCACAGTCGCCAACAGCAACCAAAATCGTACGGCTGTACTAGAGAATAAGGCACCAGTATGGGGCGCGTATTGGGTGAGCCAGGCGTCGGGTTGTAGCCCGCGCAGTTGCCACACGACCATACTGGAGAGCAGCGATTGGACGGGCGAATGGACGCTGCGAACTCTCTCCAGCGACCGCGGGGCACCAATCAGTCCGCTTTTTTGGAACTGCTCGACCATCGCCAGCAAGCGGGCGGCGGTCAGTTCCGGGTAGGCGGCGTTGTGAGACGACGACCCACGCCTCAGCAGGTTGAAGACTTGCGTGAGCCCGCGTTGTCCGTCAAGCAACCCGAGGAATGTTCGCTCCAATTGGCCAACGCGGTAACTCTGGCGCGTCAGCGGATCCAAGACGTTGTACGCCGCTTCGCCGTTAATCGCAAGTAATTGCCAGCGCAAATCGCGCCGTACAGAATACTTTATCGACCAGTCAGATAGCCGCAAGTTTTGCATCGGAAAGCGTGACCCATTCGCGATGCCTTAGCGCATTATTTGAGTGCCTGTGGGCTGTCCAGGCTGGACAGGATTCATGGCCTGATTGGCAGTGGGGGACGTATAGGAACCCTGTTGCACGCCAGGCGCCGTTGAGTAGGGACTGCTAAGACCCTGCACCGTCTGCATCACGTTACCCGCCATGTTGTACGCATTGGTGGCCGCCGTAACCGTGCTGCTGCCACCCAAACGATTCATCAGGTCGCGTGCCTCTTTCAAATTGGGATCGATCTGCAATGCGGTCTGCAGATGCTGCTGCGCTGCTGCAATGTTTTGATTCGTGGCATGTAGATAAGCCACGTTGTAGTTCGCAACCGCTGGCGGGAAGACTTGCTCGAGTTGCTTGACCGCTTCGTCGCTACGGCCGTTACTGACCATCAAGCTGGCCAAGTTATTGCGAAACCGTGAGTTGGAGGGATCGAGTGCGATTGCTTTCTGAATGTTGCTCTCCGCGTCCGCCGCTTTGCCCCCTTTGCTCAGGGCTAGTCCTAGTTCATTGTAAATCGCGGCATCGTTCGGCTTAGCTTTGATCGCTTTTTGGAAGAACTCAGCCGCATTGGCTGACTGATTCTGCCGGTCGTACAGTCGCGCTGTACTCAGCAGTGCGGACAAGTTGTTCGGTTCGATTTCGAGAGCTTTGGTGTAGTTATCCAGTGCCTTGGCGAAGTTCCCTTGCGTTTCGTTGAGCTGACCATTGGCTACAAAGACTTCAGGGCCAATCGAGCTGGGCATGTTCGACAAACTGGTTGGATCGTCCGATTTCTCGGTCGAAGCGAAGGGTGAAATCACAGCGGTCTTGGCTTTGCCCGCAGCGCTTTTGACTGCCGTCCCCATCGATTGGAACTGCCCCACCATCCCTTTGCGAGCATTAGTGAGCGAAGATCCGAAACCCGCCTCGGGAGCCGCTGCGGTCGCGTCCGCTTTTTTGGCAAATGGCCATAATGATCTCGGAGAGCTCATCTTGGCACAGCCGGTGCAGGCCAAGCCCGTACCGAGCAGCATGAGCATGGCGTGTTTGCGTGCCAATCGACGTGCCAGGTAACGCGAGGTTGAAGCTGTCATTCGCTTGTGGTTTGACATTGGTTTAGTCACCTGACTACATCCTGTATTGGTTGTCCAGATCGAAGATGGTCATCTTCTTGCGGGCAAAGGTTTGCGCGCCGACTCCCAAGAACTTCCATGTTCCTGGAACTCGAAAAAGCTTGCAGATGGCTTGAGACCGGGATCTGCCAATTCTTTCGATACAATCTGACATCGTCTGCCCAGATGCGAGACTTTAACGACTTTAGTAATAATGCCGCAGACGACAGGCGAGTTGCCGCCTTCCGAATTTGCTTTCAAAGACCCTCGCTGACGCGTCGGGTTACCATTTATTATCAGCGGCGTACATCGGTTTTCGTGCTACCATAGTGGCTTTCGTGTCTTGTTTTTTTGCTAGCTATTGGCCCTACCCATGAAGCTCCTGACGCACTTTTTCGTTCACCACCTGTGGTTGTCTCTGTGGCTTTGCAATCCGTGCTGGGGGGTGCAGAACACTGCCGAACAACTCACTGCCGAACATCGAAGCACCGCCGCTGCGCCCCAGTTCTACGTGCCTGCCGAGCTTTGGACTGGACTGCTGTGGTTACAAAACAGCTTCGAGGTTGATGACAACGTCCGCAATTCGCTCAAGCTGCTATTGGCCGATAAACCGCTCAAAACATGCTGCATTGCGACGGCTGATGCACCCAATCTACCACTGCTGAACGAGCTCTTCGCCGCTTCTCAACAGCATACTCAGTTAGACGTGAGCGAGTGGTTGCGGGGGGCGGCGGGCGTGCCGGGTAACTCCTTGGTGACCTACCAAGCAATCTGGTTGCAGGTCAACGATGCTACCGCCCAATTGATTGCACATCTGACTGCACCGGAGAAAAAGGGCCTTATCGACAGTCTGCAGGCGCTGCTGTCGCAAGGTGGAGTGGTGTGCGTCGCCGGAAACTTGGACTGGATCGGCTCGAACGCTGATGACCGGGTGAGCTTATTGCCCAACTGCGTCATGGCGAGTGAAGACGAAGCGTCGTTAGGTAAGTGGGTGCAACTGGATATTCCGCGCGATGGCCAAATAGCGATTAGCCGACGTCAAGTGGTGTGCATGTCTGCTGCACCCGTCGAAGTGCGGTTGGCCGCAACGGAGCACTATCCGGAAGCGTTGGCCTACCGTTTAAAAACAGGCACTGCACTCGATTGGACCCAACTGCAGCGCACGCTACGTGAACGCTGGGAACCGGAGTTTCCTGCGGCTGAGCCGTATGCGCACCAGTTATCCGGGGGCGCATTGGTCATCGGCGGTGGTGGTGGCATGCCAACGGAAGTTTGGCAGCGGTTCGTGGAGTTGGCGGGTGGGGAAAATTCGCGGATCGTGATCCTGCCAACCGCCGTGCCTGAACCCACTGCGACTCCTGGACTGGAGCACCGTTTGCTGACGAAAGCCGGTGCGGGAACCATCGTGACACTGCCGCAGGTCAGTCGTCTGGAAGTTAGCAGTCCTGAATATTTGCGTGAACTCGATCGTGCCACCGGTATCTGGTTGGGTGGCGGTCGTCAGTGGCACTTCGTCGACGCCTATTGGGGTACCCCCGCCTGGGAAAAACTGCGCGCGGTGTGTCAGCGTGGCGGAGTCATTGGTGGTAGTTCAGCCGGTGCAACGATTCAGGGGGACGTACTCGTGCGCGGCGCGCCGGCGGGCAATCACGTCATGCTCGCGGATGGCTATCGGCACGGATTGGGGTTGTTGCCAGGCATAGCCATTGATCAACACTTTGCCCAGAGAAATCGATTTGCCGATCTGGAAAATTGTTTAACTCCGTTTCCCACCGTCTACGGCATCGGTATCGACGAACAAACCGCCTTAGTCGTCAGTGCACCGAACGGGTGTGAAGTCATCGGTAATGGTTCCGTTTGGTGTTATCCCAGCCGACCTGCAGCTGAGCCAAACCTCCCAAAAGTTTCTCGTGAGGATGCTCGAACTGAGCACAAGTCTGGCAGCAGTTTTTTGCTCGACGGCTATTGAGAATAGACAATTGTGTCCGTTGACATGCTAGCCTTCGTGAAAAATCGACACGGGTGAACGTGCAAGCTGACAACGAAAAACCACACGGGCAGGCCCGTGCCACACATACCGCAGAGCAAATCACCGGGGAAAGTCACTCCCCTCGCCCACGTACTCGGGGGAGAGGGGTTGGGGGTGAGGGGCAGAATCACCAGCTAAGTCGACCCCTCACCCTAACCCTCTCCCCTGAGTACAAGGGAGAGGGGACTCGCAGATTGCTTAACCCTGAGTACAAGGGAGAGGGGACTCGCAGATTGCTTAACCCCGTGCCATTCATTCCTGACACCTTTACCCCACATGACTTTCGAAGGACCCACTGAGTGACTGCAGTCAACGAACTCTCGAAGCGGGTGATTACCAACGTCGAAAAAGCGATTGTTGGCAAACGCAAGCAACTGGTCTTATCGTTAGCGTCGTGGCTGTCGGGTGGACATATCTTACTAGAAGATGTACCTGGGGTGGCCAAAACCATGTTAGCACGGGCGTTGGCGCGCAGCTTAGGTTGTGAATTCAAGCGGATTCAGTGCACGCCCGACTTACTGCCGACGGATATTACTGGCGCGTCGGTGTTCAATCCGAAAACCGTACAATTCGAATTTCGTCCTGGGCCAGTGTTCACGCAGATCCTGTTGGCAGATGAAATCAATCGCGCTACGCCACGCAGTCAGGCAGCCTTGCTGGAGGCGATGGCCGAGAGCCGCGTGACCGTTGACGGGACGACACATGAACTCAAACCACCGTTCTTAGTCATTGCGACTCAGAATCCCGTCGACCACGAAGGGACGTTTCCGCTCCCGGAAGCACAGCTCGATCGCTTTCTGATGAAGTTCTCCCTGGGCTATCCGTCGCTGGAGGAGGAACTAAAAATGCTCGAGATGCTGCAGCGCACCCATCCCATCGACAGCTTGCAACCTGTGGCGAGTGCAGAAGAATTGATCGCTGCCCAACGCGCCGTGCGC
>JBBQRC010000403.1:0-5499 GCA_038215215.1 Pirellulales bacterium | reverse complement strand
GTCAAGAAAACGAATAGCACGAGCAATGAATCAACGCGAAAAATTATTGGCAATCGGAGTGAGTGCGACATTGGGCTTGTTTGGCCTGCAATATGTCTACAGCTCTTTCCGCAGTTCATTAAACGATAAACAAGCCTTGGTCGAATCGGCCCGCACCGAGGCGGATAACTTGCAGTTGACGATTCTTAAGGGGATGGCCGCGCAGCGCAAGATCAATGAGCTGAAGGTCCGATCGCTGCCAACTACTCCCCAATTACTCATTGCGGAATACGGGGATTGGCTGACGAAACTTGGCGAAGAAGTGGGGGTGGAAGGGATCAAAGTGACCAAGCCGGAACGCCCAGAAAGAGCTCCCAAGTCATACACGACTTACCGATTTACTCTGCAAGGTTCTTGCCGCACTGACCAAGTCATCGATTTGTTGGCCAAGTATTATGAACAGAATTTCCTACATTCGATCACCAAGCTGAATCTGACGATGACCGATCAAGCCAACTGGATCAACATCCAGCTTGATTCGGAAGCTACGTCACTGCGCGTGGCAGATCCCAAGCAAGCCCCGTCCACGGAGGCTTCCGGTCGGCTTGCCAAGTCGCCTGAAGAATACAAGGCAACGATCATCGGCCGCAATCCTTTTGCTCCGCCGAATCTACCACCACAATTGGCGACCAGCACCAAGCAAGAAGTGAAGCGAGGCGACGCTTGGAGTCTCAAACTGGAAGGGAACGACCCCGAGAATCAGCAGGTGAAATTCCAGTTGCTTTCCAAAGAGTTACCACCCGGCTTGCGATTCAGCGAGAGTAGTGGTGAACTGAGTTGGCAGCCCGGTGAGAATGGTGACTATGAAGTCATGGTACGCGCAGTGGATTCAGGGCTGCCCGCCAAATCGAGCGATTATAAGTTATCGCTGAAAGTCATTGATCCTCCACCACCTCCCGCAGCCGCGGTCGAGCCACCCAAATTCGATCTGGCTACTCAATCGCGAGTCTCGGCAGTACTGGGAGGGCGTCAAGGTCCGGAAGCTTGGATTCGTTCGATGACGGATGGAAAGACGCTTGAATTGACGGTCGGAGAGGATTTTGAGTTGGGTACTATTAAGGCCAAAGTTGTCTCGATCAACTTGAAGGAGAGCTTCGTCGAACTGGAGACCGAAGGTCGTCGTTGGACGGTGGGGATGGATGTCTCCTTATCCGAGGCCTATGAGAAGAGTAAGTTGGACTAGTGCATTGTCCCATCTATGGATAAGGTTTGGGGGAAATTAGCCGCGCGTTGGCGGTGGTTTTTGCTGAAGAAACCGCTGCTAATGCGTATCGCGATAACCCTGAATTCAAGTGTGGACAAGTCACTAGAGGACTTTGATGGCGCAACTGTTGAGATTTGACCCTGGTGGTGCCTATTTACCCGCCGGTGGGCTGGATGTGGCAGATGTTGCCAGTTTGAATCCCTTGCTGACTTCGCTACGCGACCAACTTTGCGTAGCACAAACTGGACTGGTCGGCAGCGCTGCGCCAGAGTCTGACCAAGTGCAGCCCACGGAGGGAGCCTTCTATCAAGTTCCAGAGCGGCTGCTCGGCGAATACCAGCGGCTGCGGCAGGGGAGCGAACTAGGACGCATCCTGGTCGTCACGAAAACGATGATGGCTGAAGTCGATCGAGTGGTCGTGGTTGCGTCCGGTTGCGAGCAGCTTGGTGTGCGCGCGCTGTTGGAAGCGTGCTGTCAGCCTTACTTCAATGAGTTGTCACGAGGGGAGCGAGGTAGCCGGCCGCGGCTGTACTTCGCGGGAGAAAGTCTCGACAGCGACGCCTTGCAGGGCCTGTTGCATTTACTCGGTGCGCAGCGTGGTCATCGCGCAACTGGCGTTGAGGACAGTTGGAGTCTGGTCGTCAACAGTCACCGTCACGACAGTATTGAGACTTGTATCGCTTACCAACAATTGGTGTCGGCATTGGAAGAGAATTGTGGTGGCCACGAGGAAACGGTGCGGCGGCGATTGCTATGCGTTGTCGGCAGTGAGGGACGGCCGCTTGAGCCTTGCCCTGATCAACCTCCAACCGTCTTCTCCGTACCAGCGTCAATGAATGAGCGTTTTTCCATCCTCTCAGCGGTAGGCTTGGTACCGGCGGCTTTGCTGGGGATTAATGTGATGCAATTGCTTGCAGGTGCGGCGGATCTGTATGAACACTTCCGCGTCACCCCTGCGTCGAGCAATATCGTGCTTCAATTCGCCGCCGTCAACCATCTGTTGGAGGCACGGGGATTGGCAATCACGCGCGTGCTGCATGTTTGGACGGGTGCTCTGCAAGCAGCCGGAAGATGGTACGAACATCTGTTGGCCATGAGCTTAGGTAAAAACTTACGGGGAGCGACTCCGTTGACCATCAGCGGGACGTGCGACTACCGATCTCGAATGCGACAGCATCTGCAGGGGCGCTCTGACAAGATCATTAACCATGTCATGGTCGAAGGGAGCCGCTTTGATACCCTGCCCAATATCGACAAGCGGATGGACGCCGAATCGACCAACGCCTCCTTACCCGAGCGGTTGGCGAGTGAGCAACTGCATGCCCAACAAGCCTTACGTGTTGCCGGGCGTCCATCGACAAACTTGTTCTTCCCTCGGGTCGACGAGTATTATCTAGGGCAGTACTTTCAGATGATGATGCTGGCAACGATCATTGAAGGCAAATTAATGGGTGTCGATCCCTACTCATAAATTGGTTCAATTGTGAAGCAGGCGTGACTCGGTATGATACAAACTCGCTAGATAGGAACTGAAGCACACCATGGATATAAAACCAACCCATGAAATCGACTGACGATGAGTCTGTTTTGCCGTTGTTTCCCGACGAACCTGGGGGTCCGCGCTTTGTCACTGTAGCACGCGTGGGAGAAATTCCCCCAGGGGAGGGGCGTGCGTTTCCTGTTGGTAAACGGATGGTCGCCGTATTTTTTAATGCCGGAGAGTATTTCGCGATTGATGACTTCTGCCCGCACCAAGGGGCGTCGTTGGCGGCAGGTTATATCGACGGCTGTGCTGTAGCCTGCCCCTGGCACCACTGGCGTTTTTCAATCAGTGACGGTCGTTGGCTGGACAATCCAAAGATTGGCATCGATAAATTTAATGTGCGTGTTGTCAACGATCAGATCCAAGTTCAGTTGCCTGACGAGTGAGGCTCGTTTCACTGATCTGGATTCGCGTCGAGAGTGGCGTTAACACGGGCTCTGCCGCCATCGCGGTAAAGGGAAATTTGCACCGTCCGACCAACAGGGGTCAGCCCCACAGTTTTGACGAGGTGACCGTCATTTTCGATGCGGATGCCATTGAACTCCGTGATCACATCTCCGACTTGCAAGCCCGCGCGTTGGGCGGGTGAGTTTGGAATGATCGACTTGACGAGCGCACCGGCAGTCGATGGCAGCCCCAAACGGTGAGCGGTGAGAGAGTCGAATGAGTTTTCTAATTGCACACCCAGGTAAGATCGCAGCAATTTGCCGCGCGTGACCAGTTGTTCGGCGACAGTCACCGCCATATTGATAGGAATAGAAAATCCAATCCCCTCGTTGCCCCCAGAGTTGCTGGCGATGGCCGTGTTGATGCCCACAACTTCGCCACGCAGATTTAGCAAGGGTCCACCGCTATTGCCCGGATTAATGGCGGCGTCGGTCTGGAAGAAGTCCTGGATCTCAATCTCTTTGGAACCAAGTTCAAGGTTGCGGCGTCCCTTCGCGCTGATGATGCCGTAAGTCACCGAATGGCTCAAGCCAAAGGGGCTCCCTACGGCCAGCACGAAATCACCGATGTCGAGAGCGTCGCTGTTACCCAATCGAGCAGAGGTCAAGTTGTTCCATTTGATCAGCATTACTGCCACATCGGTCGACGCATCTGTCCAGATCTTGACGGGGCGCATCTGCTGACCGTCGCTGGTCTCGATCAGGATCGCCGTAGTTTCCGCAGGATAAATGACGTGTCGATTGGTGAGTACGTATTGTGACCCAGCCATGTCGATAATCACCCCAGCGCCCGCCTCTTCCACGCGACTGCTCGCGAAGCCTTTGCCTGGGTCCGATTTCTTGGAAGCTTCAATATGCACGATGCTGGGAGTCGCAAATTTGACGATACGACGCACCAATCCCAATTGACGTTCGAGCGACTCGGCCTCTTGCTGTAGTTGAACAAACTCGGAATCTCGTCCGCTGCTTGAACGTGCCGAACCGAATTGCAACGGTTCGCTGGGGGCGGGTCCCACTTCGCGAGAGACAGGCTTCTCAAAGCTTCGATCTGCACCCGGTCGCAACATGATCTGTGCATCTGCGGAAACTGTACCGATCGAGAGGATCATTCCAGCCAGCAGTGACTCTTGAAGTAAGCGGGCGGAGCGAGATGCCTTGAAGAGCATAGAAACCTCGTTGGACAGTGAAACCACTGCCACTGCGTGAATTCCTGAAACACGCAATGGTCGTAACTGAGCGTACGCTGTGGAATCGGCTGTCCCGCCGAGACTCGTATAATAGAAAACGGCAGCGGGATGAGTATCTCCGCTGCCGTCGGTTGCTTATGCTTGTAATGCGTTGTGTAAGGATCAGATCAGTTCTTCTCGGTCGTCCGATCGATCCTCCGACTAGTTGTTCCGGCTAGACTGAATCATAGGCGCCACCGGACGATCGAGACCAGTCCCTGCCGCCGTGTTTTTCGACCTGGACCTGACACTTGATACAGTGTGAGGCATAAGGCAAGGCCTCAAGGCGTGCCAACGGAATTGGTTTTTCGCATTCCTCACAATTACCATAGTTCCCGTCGTACAGCCGGTTCAGCGCTTCCTCGATCATCCCTAATTCACGACTTTCGACTTCGGCCATCTGACTTGTTACTTCCTCGTGCGCCGAGTCCAGAGCGACGTCCGCTAATTCTCCGGTGGCCAAAGAGAGCTCCGTGAGAGCCGACAAATCGCCCGCCAGAGCCGCCCGCAAGGCGTCGCGGCGGTTGAGCAACACTTGCTTGAGCTTGAGTACAGCATCTTTTCGACTCATAATACACCCCTTCAACTTCGTCTAGGCAGCAGCCTCGAGGCAATGGGCCCGTATTCTGTTCCGTCTGCCATGAGAGATTTCGTGCCCTACTTGAGAATCTTAAGTAGCGGCCCACCAATAGTACGCATCCATCGCCGCAAAAGTTTTCTTTTTTACGAACCTGCACAACGCAACGTGCACAATTCGTTCCAAACCTTGCAATCAGCCTCCTCAATGACGCAAAAAGCACCGTCACAGGACAAAAAAGCCCCCTGGTCGAGGAAAAAGCAGCAGGACACTTAGTCTTGCGGCGAAAACGGCGAGTGAAATGGGGTCATGGTGAGGCTGGGCGTTAAGACCGAAAGAGGGGTGTCGACCGATGTGGGAGGCGGCTCGATGGCGGATTCTCTCTCATCAGCCTGCCATAACGGCCAAGCGTTGGTCATTGCCTTCGAGTTGTAGAGTACTTCGACAAGTTTTTCGTAGCCAGA
>JBBQRC010000402.1:0-5501 GCA_038215215.1 Pirellulales bacterium | reverse complement strand
TACCATCCTAGGGGGTGATAAGCAATCTAGAACTTTCCTAAATTTGTTCGATAATTTCGCTAAAGCCGTAACTTGAGACGCCTGGAAGACTCGTACAGGGAAAAAGTTGCCGACAAGCGAGGGGAATCCGGGGCATGACATGCTTCCAATGAAGCCATTTTTTCCGCTTCCGCCACATGGAGGCAGAGCGGCTTTTCAATCACGAACGAAGTCAGGTTAGGCATCGTCTGGTTTTGGGCTTTTGAATGACCAGCGACAGCGGTCACTTCTCGCATATTCGCAGCTCATGGAGCAGCTTGCAGCGCGCTCGCGAAAGCTTACTACGCACCGTCCCAAGTTTAATTTTCAGTACTTCACTGATCTCTTCGTAACTCATTTCGTTGAGTTCACGCAAGACGAGGATGGTCCTGCTGTTGGTGTCTAACCGAGCTAAAGCATCATGCAACGATTGCCTTTCCTCGGCGCGGATGCACTCTCTCTCCGGAGAGTCGCCTGGATCCACTGACTCTCGTTCCCTGCCGTCCTCAAAACGAGGTGGCGAAGTTGTCGCGCGCGTGGCTCGCTTCATACTCAGCATTTTATTGAAGGCGATGCGAAACAACCAAGTTGAGAAGGCGGAATGGCGTCGAAAGGTGTCAAGCTTCAGATAAGCTTGCACAAAGGCGAGATGCACAATCTCCTCGGCGAGCTCGGCTGACTGCGCAATTCTCAACATGGACGCAAATAAACGATCTTGGTAACGCGACACTAACTGCGCGTAGGCATCGTGATTGCCTTTCAAAGTTAAGTCGATAAGCACACTATCCATAGCCAACGACAGGTCGGCAGGAGCACATTTGGTTTCGGCAAGCATCATAGTCCTCACTAGAAATTCAGCAGGCGGGCGAATCGAGTGTCTATTTGGCCCTTCAATGCGTTACGCGAGTTTGCGAGCAACACTCCGCAAAGAATTTGCAGGAAAAGTGCGAGAAGGCTGGAACTTTTTCGTTAGCTGGCGAGAACCAAGTGCGACTGCTATTCTAAAAAAGAGGTAGCATTTAGGCTGTCACGAATGGGTTTCTACTTCGCTGGGAACGGTTTGACGCAGGCCGCCGACGGTGAACTACAAAGTTTGCTAGTTCACTTTCCCATAGATTCGCAGCCAATCCGCGAACGCTGCGGTACCGCAGCTTTCGCGGAGCAAAAGGCTAAACTTGCGTCGGGAAAATCAAAGGTGATTCTATGAATGCATCCCCATCATCAGACGTTACCTCGGTGCTTGCCGATGTCTCGCAGGGCAAAGCGTCCAAGGCGGACGAATTGATCGCGCTGGTGTACGATCAACTGCGTGCGTTGGCTAGCAGCATGCTAAAGCGAGAAGGCGGTGGCGGGACGCTGCAAGCAACCGCACTTGTCAACGAAGCCTATCTCAAGCTCATCGATCAAAGCCGCGTCGACTGGAAGTGCAAGTCTCACTTTTTTGCCATCGGAGCCACCATCATGCGTCGCCTCCTGGTCGATCATGCCAGGAGCAAACATGCTCAAAAGCGCGGTGGCGATCGCCAGCGGGTGGTCTTGCAGGATATTCCCGAGTTGTTGCTACACAATGACGAAGACGTGCTTGCGGTCGACGAAGCATTAGACAAACTGAGTACCATCGATCCAATTCAGGCGCGGATTGTCGAACTGCGATTTTATGGCGGAATGACGGTAGCTGAAGTTGCGGAGGTCTTGCAGATGTCCAAACGCAAAGTCGAATATGAGTGGGAGATGATTCGCGCTTGGCTGCGTCGCGAACTCGGCTAAAAGGCAAGTTCGTGAGCGCTGAGGAACATGCCCGCGCCAAGACGATCTTCTTTGGCGCCATCGACATCTCGCAGGCGGCTCGCCAGGGTTTCGTTAAGGAAGCGTGTGCCGGCAACGAACGCCTCGAACGCGAAGTTAAATCGCTACTGGCACATCACCGCAACAAGACGTTGCTTCCCAAGCTGAATCCGAGCGCGCTGCGTTCTGCACAGGAAAATTGCGACGCGCCCGCTGAATCGCCGCTGGAACGTCAAGCTTCCAAGAAATTCGGTGACTCGATTCTAGTCTTGTCGCAGCTGTGGGACGAGAATCGCCAGCTACTGCGGCGCCGCTGGCAAAGCTTTACTGCTATTCTGGGGATCGCCTTAGGATACTCAATCTTCGCCAATGCGTTTCAATCGACAACCTCCGAGTCCATGATCAGTCGCGTTTCTTGCTTCGTAGTGGTGCTGCTGTGCTGGTACTTTCTGCGTAGCCGTCAGGAAGCCAGCCTGTGGCAGTTGCGATGTCTGGAACTGGTGATCAGCGGAACGGTTGTCGTCTTGTTCGCCGCTATCGGGCTGCTTGAACTGCGTCATTTGTCCAGACAAGGCGATACGACCGCGATCATCTTTGCGACGGTTTGGGATTATGCCATCTGGTCGATGCTGATACTTACCTATGGAGTTTTCGTTCCCAACACCTGGGCCAGGGCCGCCTGGTTATTGCTGCCGGTCGCCACGATTCCCTACCTCATTGAGCTCGTCGCGGAGCGGATGTTCCCAGAGGTGGCTGCGGCACTACAACCTACGCATTTTAGGCTGCCGCTGCCCTTGCCATGGGTTGCCGCTGGGATCGCAATCAGTGCTGCCCACGTCATTCACGGAGCTCGGCTGTCGGCGTTTCGAGCAAGGCGTCTGGCACAGTATGAATTGCTGCACGAGATTGGAACTGGTGGCATGGGTAAAGTCTACGAAGGTCGGCACGTAATGCTCAAACGCCCGTGCGCTATCAAAGTGATTCAGCCAGATCGGTCGACGGACGTGAACTCACTGCAAAACTTTGAACGCGAGGCGCGTGCAACATCCAGGCTATCGCATCCCCACACGATCGAGATCTACGACTTCGGGCAAACGAACGAAGGACTATTCTTTTATGTAATGGAGCTCCTGCCAGGGACCAATCTTCGCGACTTGGTCGAAGTATCAGGACCCTTAGCACCCGCGCGGGCGGTCCACTTCCTCGTGCAGATTTGTGGCGCGCTCGAAGAGGCGCATCAACTGGGACTGATTCATCGCGACATCAAGCCAGCAAATATTTTTGCCTCGGAGCGAGGTGGCATTCAGGATTTTGCCAAATTGCTTGACTTTGGCCTGGTCCGACAATTAGACAGTGAGATCGACCACGCTAACGCTGCCGGGAATTTTACGGCTGGAACACCGGCGTACATGTCGCCTGAGCAGATCGTCAATTACCGGAATATCGACTCTCGAAGCGATCTCTATTCGCTGGGCGCCGTCGCTTATTTTCTACTGGTCGGTCAACCGCCGTTCGTGCGAGATAGCTATCTCGATGTGCTCAGTGCCCACATTCGCGAGCCTGTGCTTCCGCCTATTTCCTTAAAGCCGGAATTAGGTTTATCGCTTAACGCGATCATTCTTAAGTGTTTGGAAAAGTCGCCGGAAGACCGCTTCGCGAGTGCTCGTCAGCTCCGGGAGGCTTTGAGCGATTGCGAATTTGGGCACAACTGGCATCAACATGACGCCCTCAAATGGTGGACTCAATTCCAGGAGCTTAGCCGAAACGGGGTCCAATCCAAGTGATGACTCTTTCCAATTCGACGATCACCGCTGCAGGTATCGGAGCGCTGCAATTACCAAAGCTGAAAAAGTTCTCGCTTGACGGCACGAAGACAGCTACCGACGGTGCCTTGGGTAATTTTCAGGGAATGCCAAACCTCGAGACTTTGATGTTGGGTGGTAATTCGGTATCTGGTGTGGATCTGACTCCGCTCGCAAATCTTCCGAACGTGAAGGAGGTCCTTTTGATGGGCAATCAATTCAAGGGTAACGACGAAACCCTCAAGGCACTCAAGGCGCTGCTACCGCATTGTGAAGTCAATATTATGCGCGGCTAAACGCCGTTTGCCGTTTCCTGGCGTGGGGCGGCGTTTGATGTTCACTGGCTCTAATGGCCTAATCGAATCACCAAATCTTCTACAACGAAGACCGCCAGATCCAATTTTTGTCGTAAGTCGCGCGTTGACATATGCCGCCGATTCTCTCTTACGGCAACTGAATCGCATCAGAGCTGACGATTTGGTAATATACACATCCCCAATTGCCCCATTTTGGAACTCTTAGATGACAACTTTGATTCCCGCAACGGACAACTCGCACCATCTTCAAGAACTAAGTTGCTTGATGAAGAGATTTGGTCCGACAGTTCGCAAGAGAATGGAAGCTTGCATGCCGCGACGTTTTCGAACCATTTTCGATGTCGACGATATCATGCAGGAAACCTATGCGCAAGCGTTTGTAGAATTCAGACAAGATTTGCCAAGAGAATTCGATCGCTGGTTGTTCAGAGCCGCGACAAACAACCTCAAGGATCTCATTCGTTATTGCGAAGCGAAGAAACGTGGATTTTCGAAGACGCTTCGAACCTGCGACAGCACCGGACAAGAGTTGCAGTACCTCGCGGAATGTTTGTTGGCCAACTGTACCGCGCCGTCGTTGGTTGTTCGTCGTCGAGAGGCGGTCTCTGTGCTTAATCGGGAAATAGCGAAATTGTCTTCTGCCCATAGATTTGTGTTGAACTATTACGACCTTCGACAGTGGCCGATGGAACAAGTTGCGGAAAAGATTGGCTGCAGTATTGGTACCGCCTTCATGCGGCGAAATGCGGCGTTAGCGAAATTGAGAAAGAGCCTGCGTCTAATTGCGATAGAAATTTGACTTCATGCGGAATGCCAATACTTTGTTCAGATTTCGGTTTTTCTTCGTGAATACAACGGTCGATTTTCGGAAAAATTGATGTGAATAGTAACCTTTTCAATGATTCCGATGGCGAACACAGATCCACAGAAGAGGACTGCATTCGCCGAGCTCTGGATGAAGCCATTGCTCGAGAATCAATTGATCGCAAAGGAATCGCGGGAGCGGAGAGTACCTGGCATCTTGCAATTGTCATTGAGAACTACTCGCTAGTGCGCCCCCTTGACTCCGGGGGCACGGCAACCGTATTCGAAGCAACCCAGTTGCAGACGAAGCGACGCGTGGCCATCAAAATTCTACACCCACGGCAGGTCAACGATGAGTTACTGCGGCGGTTCCGGTTTGAGGCCCGTTTGCTCGCGAGGCTAAACCACATCAGCATTGTTTCCGTCCTTGATTTCGGCACCTGCCAACACGGTTCTGAATTCCTGCCGTTCATCGTGATGGAACTGATTCAAGGAATCGCCATCAACACCTACTGCCGTCAGCATACGCTTTCACAGAAGCAGGTGGTCAAGCTGATTATCGAAGTCTGTGGGGCTGTGCAACATGCGCATCAGAAAAGCATCGTTCATCGCGACTTAAAGCCCGCAAACGTTCTCGTCGACGCGGAGGGATTGCCGCATGTCTTGGATTTTGGTGTTGCGAGGATCATTGATCCGGACGACCAGGAAACGACCATGCACACCCGAGTTGGCCAGTGGCTGGGAACGTTACCCTACATGAGCCCAGAACAACTGG
>JBBQRC010000401.1:0-5514 GCA_038215215.1 Pirellulales bacterium | reverse complement strand
GTGAACAACCGGGTCAGCAGCCAGGACAACAACCGGGACAAGGCCAGCCAGGGCAACAACCAGGTCAGGGCCAACAACCAGGACAGCGGGGAGGACAGCGCGGTGACAACCCATCACCACCGGGGCTGCGACAAGGTCAATTGCCTTCAGAACAAGAGCAAGTGGGTGCTTCGGGGGGGATGGCGCCAATGATGGGTGGTGATGGCAATCGCCCGTTCACTGGCGAAGGGTTCCGTGACTGGAGCGATCGCTTGCGCGACGTCGAAGAATTGGTGAGCGATGCTGAACTACGTTGGCAAGCGACGCAAATTCGTCAAGCCGCCCGCGACTTACGAGCCGAATCCACGCGACATGCGAAAGAGCCCGAGTGGTCACTGGTGGAAGAATTGATTGCCACGCCGCTTCGCGAATTGGAACGCAAGGTTGCGGACGAACTGATCCGCCGGGCGGCGAGTAAGACCGAAATCGTTCCCATTGACCGCGATCCAGTCCCCAGCGAGTTCAGCCGATCGGTGCGCGAGTACTACGAGAACTTGGGGAGCGGTCGTTGATGAATGAGTCAGTGATTTTAGGCTCGCGCGATTGGTTGCTGGTGGCGGCCATTACGGGCGCGGCGATTACCGCGCTGGCTATCTGGAGCTATGCACATCGCAGTGCGTCGCGTTCGTGGACAAATTGGCTGGCCATGTTCGCTAAGGTCACGGCCGTCTGCGCGCTGGCTTTCTGTTTGCTCGAACCCATGCGCCGCTCCGAGCGACCGCGGCCCGGGGCCAACATTATGGCCATCATGGTCGATAACAGCCGCAGTATGGAGATTCATCCTCCGGGAGCAGCTCTGGGTTATCTGGATCGCTTCAAGCAGGGGTTGCAGTCTGACGCCGACTGGCAAGTCAGATTGGCGCAGGACTTCGACATGCGGCATTATGCCTTTGATCAACGCTTGCGTGCTGTCGATGATCTAGGGGATTTGTCCTTCGATGGCAACCATTCTGCGCTCACCGAAGCGCTGGTTACGTTGCACGATCGATTTGCCACTCGGCCGGTAGCAGGTGTGATGTTGTTCACCGATGGATTGGCGACAGATGACGTCGCCAAACTGGCCACAACAAAATTCAACTTTCCTATTTATCCAGTTGTGTCTTCCGATAAAACGCGGCTATTGGACGTCTCAGTCAGTAACCCATCGGTCACCTTGTCTTCGTTTGAGCTGGCCCCGGCTACCATCGAAGCCACTGTTCGTAGTGCGGGGTTGAAAGGTCAAGACTTGGTGGTCCGGTTGTTTGACAAGGATGGCCAGACTGTCGAAAAACAAACGTTAACTGTCGAAACGGATGCATTTGAAAAACGAGTCCGGTTTCAATATCAGCCCACGTCATCCGGTTTGCAGTTTGTCCGCGTGCGGGCGATGTTGACAAGTGAGGATAAAGCGGAGGTAAACGTCGATAGTCGTCGTGAGGCTACGGTCGCCAACAATTCACAACTAGTTGCCATCGATCGCGGTGGTGGTCCCTATCGCATCCTTTATCTCGCCGGCCGACCGAACTGGGAGTTCAAGTTTCTTAGACGCGCGTTGCAAGCAGATATCGAAATTGAGCTCGTCGGGCTATTGCGAGTGGCCAACAAGGAAGCCAAGTTCGTGTTCGGCGATCGCGGTATCGATTCGGCCAATCCTTTGTTCTCCGGTTTTACCGACAACGCTGAGACGGCAGAACAGTATGATGAACCTGTGATGGTCCGATTGGGAATCAAAGGTGATGAGGAATTGCGTGGCGGCTTCCCGAAAACGGCGGAGTCGCTTTACGGTTATCATGCCATCATCCTGGATGACATCGAAGCGAAGTTTTTCACGCAGGCCCAAATGCTCTTGTTACGGCAATTTGTGGCCGAACGGGGTGGAGGTCTGATGATGCTGGGCGGTCAGGAAATGTTTGTCTCCGGCGGCTATCAGGACACGCCGCTGGGAGACGTCTTGCCTGTCTATTTGAGGGGCGCCGAGGTGGCTCGTACGGAAGACGATCTTGCGCGCTACCGACTCACCCGTGAAGGGGGGCTCGAACCTTGGCTAAGACTGCGAGCCAACGAAGTAGACGAGAGCCGACGCGTCTCCGAAATGCCAGATTTCAAGACTTGGAATAGCGTCTCGGACATCAAACCTGGGGCATCTGTTCTGGCACAGATTTCGACCACGAACAATCAGGTACAGCCTGGGTTGGTGGTGCAGCGGTTTGGCAAAGGTCGTGTGGGAGCCTTACTGGTGGGGGATATGTGGCGGTGGAGCCTGCGACGCGCACAGGAGGACACGGATGACCTGGCCCAGAGTTGGCGGCAACTAGCGCGGTGGCTGACTGCGGACGTGCCCCGGCAACTTGAGGTGGTGGT
This sequence comes from Pirellulales bacterium, assembly GCA_038215215.1. Taxonomy (GTDB): domain Bacteria; phylum Planctomycetota; class Planctomycetia; order Pirellulales; family Pirellulaceae; genus Aureliella. Next base: position 3,135 of record JBBQRC010000401.1, on the reverse strand, counting down.
GCAACCGCCGGCGAGTTCTTCCGAACCTCATCAAGTCACCATTCAATTGCGTGACCCTGCTTACATGCCACTTGATAACGCCACGGTTCAGCTCACCGTGACGCAGCCCGATGAGCAGCAGATCGTCATCGCGGCCACGCCCGATCGCGAGCGCTTGGGAACTTATCAAGCCGAATTTTGGTCGCAAGCGGACGGTGCTTATCGCTGCGAAGTGACGGCGGCAGGTCCCGATGGTGAGGATTTGGGCGAGGTCACGACGGGATGGACCGCACAACCGAGTGCCACCGAGTTTGCGCGCGTTGAACCCGATTTAGAACGGTTGCAGCAATTGGCCGAATCGTCGGGTGGGGAAGTGGTTTTGCTGGACGATTTGAGTCGTTTTGCCGAGAGTCTGCCGGCTCGCAATGTGCCTATCGTTGAAACTCGCATCGAGCCGCTGTGGCATCAGCCGTGGTTGCTGTTGCTGGCGATCGGTTGCTTATGCTTGGAGTGGGGTTTGCGCCGAATCAAGGGGTTACCATAACTATGTGGCACATGTTTCGAGTCGCTTTGGTGCTGGCGCTGTTGGCAATTTGTGTAACGTCATCAGTGGTCGCAGAGCCGCCAGTGCAGGGGGCACAACGAGCGTTGATCGTCGTGGTTGGAGCTCCCGGTGAAGAATCATTTGGTGAGCAATTTCAAAGTGCGGCGACCGCTTGGCAGGAGCTGGCCGAGCAACAGCAGTGGCCAGTGAGCGTGATCGGGGCGGACGTGGACAAGTCACTCGAGGACTACGAACGCTTGCAGCAAACGATCACAGAGGCGGCGGATGCGGCCGAGCGTGAGTTGTTGGTGGTCCTGATTGGTCATGGCACGTTTGGCAACAACACGTCAAAATTTAATCTGGTCGGTCGCGATGTATCCGCGGTGGAACTGAACAATTGGTTGAAACCGATTCGCGGACGCACGGTGGTCATCAATTGCAGTTCTTGCAGCGGTCCATTTCTTACAGCCCTAGCCGGAACTAATCGCGTGATCGTTACCGCCACCCGCAGCGGTGTAGAGCAAAATTATTCTCGCTTTGGAAAGTACTTCGCGGAATCCTTAAAGGATCTGACGGCCGATGTGGACCACGACCGCGAAATCTCTTTATTAGAAGTCTTTTTGGTCGCCAGTTCCAAGACCGAACGCTTTTATCGTGAGGATGCCCGACTAGCCACGGAACACGCCTTGCTCGACGATAACGGAGACCGCGTCGGCACGAGCAGCGATTTTTACCGCGGTGTTCGTCCCGCGAAGGAAGCTGAATCGGGGAAGAAATTAGACGGACGAGTGGCTGCGCAGACTATTCTTTTTTCCGCTCCCGATGCAGTGCAGTTGACCGTCGAGCAGCAGGCGGAGCGGTCGCGCATCGAGAATCAGCTCGAGACGCTTCGCAGCCAAAAATCGCAGCTTGAAGAGCAGATTTATCTGGATCAATTGGAACAGCTCGCGTTAACCCAAGCCAAGCTGTACGAGCAGGCCCAATGAATTAACCAGCGTCGTCTTAAAACAAGTTACCGCACTTACCCTTTAATTTGGGTCGGTGCATTGCTCAAAGCGCGGATTTTGCGTTGGGCTTCGTCCGGCGGTAGTAGATCGATCGCATCTTTTTTGGTGCTCGGCAGTGCCATGTAAAGTTGTTTCAGCTTCTCGGTATCGGGCGTTTCAGCATCGGACTCGCTTGGGCCGGCGAGCGAGCCGATCCAAACAATCAACGCGTTAGTACGGGCTTCACCATCGTTCAAGCCGTCTAGAATAGCTTGCGCCGAAGGTGATAGCCGCTCAACTAAGTTGTTGAAGTCGTTTTCATTGATAACCGAATCTGGACCACTGAAGAGAAGGTCGCGATAGACGCTGACGGTGGCGTCTGAGAAGGCCCCGATCCAGTTTATGTATTGCTTTTGCATTTCTTCCGCCCAAGCAACTATGGCCGCGGTATCTTGAATCGACAGTCGGCGGCCGTAATTCACCGCCAATCGCCAACTAACTAGGTGCAATAATTCACGTTCGCGCTGTGCGGGTGACATGTCATTGAGGCTTGCCCGCAAAGTAAGACTTTGGTCTTGTAGCAGTAGTTCGTAGGAGCGGATCGCGGCCAAATACACCGCCGTTTTTTCGGGGTTGGCATAGATATGGCCGACGATCTCGCGCAATTGGGTTTGACGCTCTAGATCGCGCTGCTGCAGTTCATTGCGATTGGAGCTCATGCGACTGCGATCAACATCAGACAATTGGGCCAACCATTGGCGGCGCTCACTCATGGCCGCGGGAACTTCTCCGCCACCAACGAGGCTCGTTGGCTTGGGGGGCATGGTTTCGGTAAGATATGGTTCCTCAGACAGCACTTCCAGCCACTCGACGGAATCAATATTCGAGAGCGATTTCCAATCCACCAGCAACGGCAAATCTCTTAGCAGGTGGCGATCGATGCGGCTTTGCCCGTATTTGGCCGCTGCAAAGCCAACCAGGAACAGTGTGGGTACGGACAGTAAGATCAGTAGGCTGGAGTTCTTGGATAGCCAGCCCAGCCAGGTCGCGGGTGTTTCCTCGGGCGTCAGCGCAATCATCTCCATGGTCGAAGCAGCAAATTGCTGGCTTGGCAGAATAATCGGCAGCTCGTCCAGCAGGTCCCAAGTCTGACGTAGCTTGGTGAGCCGTTCGCGCAATGTCGGCTGCTGGGAAAGGGATGCCTCGATTTGCTGCGCCTGCTCGGCCGCTAATTCACCATCCAGAAACGCCACGAGCGTTTCGTCGTCGAACTCAGTTTCCATCGCAGTACCTATCGCTATCGCCTATCGGGCTACGCGCCCAGTGATTTGAGAATCGTCTTATGTTTAGGGCCCACCGGCGGTGTCATCAATAACGCCTGGCATGTGCCCATGGTCCACGTAGGGCTCAAGCAATATTTTCAAATTGACACGCGCTCGGCTGAGGAGTGACTTCACCGCTTGAACGCTTAATTCCATGGTGTCCGCAATTTCTTGGTAGCTGAGGCCTTCAAATTTACACAGCAGCAGAGCCATCCGCTGACGATCATTAAGCGCTTCCACTGCCATCCGCACCATGTCCGCACGCTCCACTTTGTCGAGCTTACGGACAGGCATGGCTCCCGTG
>JBBQRC010000400.1:0-5518 GCA_038215215.1 Pirellulales bacterium | reverse complement strand
ACTTGCGGCGGATACCCTACTGCCTGAACTGGATGTGGGTCACCGAAGTCGTGCATTCAAATCCGCGTTCGACGCTGCAGAGTAGCACAAGCTAGAGCCTTAGCTTGCGTTTAGCGTCAGAGTTTGTGCCTGGCCGCGCAGCGCGGCCTAGGCACAGTAGAAAGGCACGGGGTATATCACCCGAAAATGTCAGTGCTAGTATTGATCGCGGCTATCGCTACGGTAGGAAGAGTAGGCCGCTTCGGCGAACATTTCCGGCTTGCGTTTTTGTGTCGGAATGCCAGCCTCTTCCAGCACTTTATCGAGAGCATCTTGAGCCAAAGCAACACACGCATCCCGGGTTGGCGAGGCGTTTAGTGGGTAGCCCATGGCGGTGACAGCCCCCTTGAAACCCGCCTCAGCAAAGTGCTTCGCGAACCGTACATTATCGATCGTCCCGTTCGAACCGGGCAGCAAGCGATCTTTATTCGTGACTTCCTGCAGATTGACGTCCTCAGTAACGTCAGCCAGCCGCAATCCGAAAACGCGAGCCACTGGAATATCCGCGAGTTGGTCGGCAGCTCCGCCGCCGATATGCCAATTCCAACTGTCGAAAACAATGCCGACATTAGTTGCCGTACATGAGCGAAACAATGCTAAGAAGCCTTCGACATCGGTCACAAATTTGAACTGCTTACCAGCGGCATTGGCAGGAATTGCAGTGAAGTGCAGTCCTACCTGGACCCCTTCGGTGGCGAACAACGCGGCAATATCGTCAATGCGCTTGCGAATGACATTGAAGAACTCATGGAAGGGCAAGCGGTCTGTCGCGGGCGGAATGCGCACCAAAGCGGTCATTGCCCCTACGCGTTTGGCCACTTCTGCCGCCGGAGTCAGGGCTGCCAATTGAACCGCGAAAGCTTCATCATCTCCATCCAAATCGATTGGAGCCTCGAAACTGCTGAGCTTCAACTTAGCACTGGTGAGAAATCGGGCGGCCGTGTCGAATGAGCCACGCAAACTACGTTTTACTAAATCCGCCAGATCGATATCGATCCCTCGAAACCCGTAGGTCAACGCAAGCTCGATTAACTCGCTCTGACGACCCGAAATTCCGATAAGATTGGCGTTGAGGTTCTTGTACATGAGGGTATTCTCCTTATTGAGATTCTGAAATCGATGTTGCTCCCACAGGCTGAGCGTGTCGTGCCTACGGGCTGAAGATTGACCGCCACGCTGCAACTCGCACGGGACACAGAGTTCGCGATGCTTGCAGGTACAACAAGTGGTCACTTCCCGAGGGTCTAATCGCAAATCCTTCGCATGATGGTGACCGTTCGATGGAAGGTTTCAGCGGTGATTTCACCGAGGTAACGTGCTGATGATGTTGCCGAGGTTTAATATCTCACAAATGCCCCATTTCCGATAGGGGACGGGCGTTGAAGTTGAATGAACGCGAGCGGCCCGCCAAGCCATTTCGGTAGGTAAATACCGAATGAAACGAATGTTCGTGAGAACTAGGGTGCGCGTTTTCGCAGCTTCCGTTGCAGCGAGCGACGATGAATACCCAGCCGCCGCGCGGCTTCCGAAATGTTACCACCACAGTCCGCTAGCACGCGGTGGATGTGCTCCCATTCCGCTTGCGCCAGTGTGGGCACCGGAATTTCTTCTTCGGCATCCGGCACTTCAATCTCAGAGCCCCCGCGGGCGAAAGCATTGAGGATGTCGTCGGCGTCTGCCGGCTTCGGCAGAAAATTCGTCGCACCCAAACGGATGGCGTCTATGGCTGTGGCGATGGACCCAAAGCCGGATAAAATCAAAACCTTCGTCTCTGGCCTAATCCGTTTGAGCTCTGGGAGTAAGGCGAGTCCGGGCTTGCCAGGCATACGTAAGTCGAGCACGGCGAGGTCCGTCGGGTTTTGTCGGAAAACCGCCAGCCCCTCCTCGTAATCCCCCGCCACGAAGACGCGGAAACCCCGCTCTTCAAAAGCCATGGCAAGTCGATCACGAAGCACGAAACTGTCATCAACGAGCAGAATGCTTTGCTGCGGAGCATCAACTTGCGATTCCCCACTCGCTTGTGCTGCGTTGAGCGGAGCCGTTTGCACCAGAACCATTTTCGCCTCCCAGAATGGCTGTCCCAGAGTCTCTTTTGGTTAGTTTAGCCGAATGACCACTGGGTCCAAGCGCAAAATCATTGGCGCCGGGTGGGAAGTAGAATTTCGGCTGTCGTTCCCTGGCCGGAGCGACTGGTGAATTTAAGCTGGCCGTCGAGTCTGCGGAGCACATTTTGCGTTAGATAAAGTCCTAAGCCCATGCCCCGACCGGGCTCTTTCGTCGTGAAAAACGGCTCACCCACCCGCGCGAGAACTTCCGCGGTCATCCCACCACCGCGGTCCATGACTAAAATGCGCCACAGTCCGGGCTGCGTTTCTGCCTGAATCGTAATCTCAGCTCCGGATTGACTGGCGTCCAAGGCGTTTTGAACCAAATTGCGCACAGCCTGGGCCGTCGCCTGAACGGGTAGCAGGTTCTTCCGTACTTCCGCCGACTCTGAAACCACCACGCGCACGCGCTGCGGTTCACGCAGGCCCAGAATGGTTTCGTCGAGGAATTCGTGCATGGCAATTTCCCGCAGTCGCTCACCCGCCGCCTCCCCCGCTGTACTCGTCATACGATCCAAAATCTGCCGGCAGCGATCGAGCTCGCTGCGAATGAGCCGGACATCTTTCATAGCTGCTTCCGGGACGCCATGCTTCTCCAGACCGCGGCTGAGCTCTTTCGCGACCACCGCGATTGTACTGAGCGGCGAGGCTAATTCGTGAGCCGCACCAGCCGCCAGCGTGGTCAGTCCCTCCAGTTGCCGGTTGCGTACCCGCGCGTCTTCCGCGTCTTTCAGTGCCAGTTCTCGCTGCTTCAGTTCCCCGGTCAGCACGGTCACGAAGTACGTAATAACCCCTCCACAAGTGGCGAACGACACAAGATAACCCAGCTTGGGAATCGTCCACTCGTCAGTCGCCTGCAGATTACCACTATTCAATTCGGCCAGCGGCTGGGAACTGATCAGCAGAATGGTCACCCCCAATACCGCCTCCACCCAAATCACCCAGGCCCACACTGGCGCCAAGATCGCTCCCGCCACGGCAATGTTGACAAAGTAGAACAAGGCAAAAGGGTTCGTCAAACCGCCGGTTAGATAGAGCATGCCCGTTAACACAGCAATATCCACCAACATCAAAGAGGACACAATTTGGTAGGACGGGAGTCGATCACTCTCTTGCATCCCACGGCGACGAAGGTGACGTAACCAAAGATCGTAGGCCACGTTGGAGGTCGCCGTCACGCCGATGAAAATCAGCAGCCCACTCAGTGGGAGTTGGATGCGCAAGATCCATTGCACCGCCGCCATCGTCACCAATTGGCCAGCTACCGCGACCCAACGCAACTGAAGAAACCAAATCGCGGTCTCCAGCGTCGGATGCGAATGAACGTGCGGATGTAGCAGCGGGTGGAAGGCCATTGAGTCAAGAGTTAAGAGTCAAGAGTCAGGGTCAAGAGTCAGGGTCAAGAGTCAGGGTCAGGGTCAGGGAACGAAAGCGAACCGCTCATCGCCAGCAGTTACTGTATCAGCGTGCGTACGAGATCCTGCACACCCAGCGGTTTAGTCGTGGAAAACGTCTCACCAGCGGCGAAGCCTGAGGCTAACCCGGCCACCATCGCGGCGGCTCTCACACGCTCCAACACAAGCCGTTTTTCCGGAGGAAATTGCGTTTGGTAACAAAGAATTGCTTCTAGCTTTCGATCCAGTTGATCGCTGATATCGACCGTCAAGTTCGAACCAAACTCTGGTTGCTGCGCGGACTCAAAAGCCAACTGAAAATAAAGGTGACTAGAAATCGTATGGACTGGCAGTCCTTCAAAATGTTCATCCCATTTCGTCAGTCGTGAATAGAAGACGGCGGCGTCGGTAATCAACATCGCTTGGTGATGATCCGGGGAAGCCAGTGGAGTCTTATTGCCAAAGCCAATGACAATTTTCGGTCGATAGCGGCGGAATTCAGTTGCCAACGCTACCCGCGACTCAAAACTGTCAAACAGACGCCGGTTCGGCAGCGCGAGGATTTTGCGAGTCACACCCAATACCCGAGCAGCGGCCTCCGCCTCGGCGACACGAATCGCGGGATCATCGCAACGTGGCGTCGGCTCGCCGTTCGTCAAGTCGATGATCCCACACCTGTAACCTTGACTAACTAGCCGAGCCAACGTTCCGCCACAAGCGATCTCCACATCGTCCGGGTGAGCACCGACCGCAATCACATCTAATTCCATGAACTCTCTCGTTTCGTATATGTATGACCAAACTAAGAACCCAGCGATCCGCGCTGGGCGCCATTAACCCACGGCGTGAATCGTTAACGCCCCATGTACTTCGACTGTCAGCATTCGCCCTGATGGGGGCTGGCTGGTGGACATGCCATCCAATCGCTTACAACCAATTGAGGGACTGAATTTCTTCGAACGAAGTAATCCCATCGCGGACTTTTTCCAGTGCATCGTGCTTCAAGCCCGGTACGCCATGTGCGCGAAGTTCCTTGCGCAACTCTAACTCAGGCTGATGGGTGGCAATTGCGTCCAGCAGTCCCTTCCCATAGAGGACAGTTTCGAAAACTCCACAGCGGCCATAATAACCGCTTTTCAAGCAGTGCTCGCAACCCACCTTGTCAAAAATTTGCTCCGGCGCTGCCATATGGCATCGCGTAAATTGTTCGACTTCCTGCGATGTAATTTCCCGTGGCCTGCGACAATGGTGGCATAAGCGACGCACCAAGCGTTGGTTTACAACACCCGACAAATTGCCTGTTATCGAACGATCATCCAAGGCCAAGTCGCGTAGCGCCGAAATAGTGGCGGCTGCATCGCGTGTGTGCATCGAACTGATCACCAAGCGTCCGGTATTGGCGGCACTCAGCGCAATGCTGGCAGCTTCGGCATCGCGAATCTCTCCAATAGAAATGATGTCGGGATCCATTCGCAATATCGTCTTCAGTCCACAATTCATCGTTATGCCGTGTTTCTCGTCGACCGACATCTGACGCACAAACGGGACACTGAATTCAACTGGGTCTTCGATCGAAACAATGTTGAGATTACGTTGGCGAAATGCGGCTAACATCGAATAGACGGTGGTCGTTTTGCCAGCGCCGGTTGGCCCCGTCACGAGAATCAGGCCGCAAGCATCGTTGATCATCTTGTTGACGGTGTGCAGCGAATATTCGGAGAGTCCAAGTGCCGCGATCGATAGGTCAATCCGATCTGCTTCGAACAATCGCAGAGCCACCGCATTGCCATCCGCGACCGGTGAGGCGGTAATACGGACCTCCAAGTTATTAATGCCTTCTGGGAGGTACAGTCGGCCCTCCCGTGGATTAAACGGTGACCCCTGATCGAGCCGTGCCAGCACCAACAACTGTTGAATCAAGTGCTCTGCCACACCTTTGTCCATCACACAGTAGTGTGCCAACTGGCCATCGATACGCAA
>JBBQRC010000399.1:0-5523 GCA_038215215.1 Pirellulales bacterium | reverse complement strand
AAAAGAACATAACGTGGCGATTCGTAGTCGGGCTAAGAAGCTGGGTATGACGGTCAACGAATACGGAGTTGCGAAAGTGACAGCGCCGGAACAGTTGATTGGTGGGAAAACGGAAGAGGAACTTTACGCATTGCTGGGCCTGAAGTGGATTGCTCCTGAGTTGCGTGAGGGGCGGCAGGAAATTGCCTGGGCTGAGCAGGGAGGTGAATTTCCGGAATTGGTTGAAGAACGCGATATCGTCGGTGACCTACACATGCATACGACGGAGTCCGACGGGGCAAATTCGATGGCGGAAATGGCGGCGGCGGCGGCAGCCAGGAATTTGTCGTACATCGCCATTACGGACCACTCAAAACGCGTCAGCATGGCTCGTGGTTTGGACGCGGAACGTCTCCTGGCCCAGTGGCAAGCCATCGATCGTTTTAATGCCGAGGCAAAATCTCCGGTCCGCGTCTTGAAGGGCATTGAATGCGACATCTTAGAAGCTGGGCCGATGGACCTACCCGATGAAGTGCTGGCGCAAGCCGATTGGGTGATCGCCAGCATACATTACGGTCAAAAGCAGTCCCGCGAGCAAATTACCGATCGACTTGTGGGGGCATTAACCAACCCTCACGTCGATCTCATTGCCCACCCCACTGGCCGCCTGTTGGGCAGCCGACCGCCCTACGACGTGGACATGCAAGCAGTGTTTCAGGCGGCCGTCGAGCATCGAAAGTTCCTGGAGCTGAACGCCAGCCCTTATAGATTGGATCTCTCCGAAACGCATCTGCTGGCGGCGGCGGCCCTGGGCATCCCAATCGTCATTGACACCGACGCCCATTCGGTTGAAGGGCTAGAGGTAATGCGATACGGCATCATCCAGGCTCGGCGAGCCGGGCTGACTACGTCGCAAGTCGTTAATACTTGGCCTCTCGACGCGCTGCTAAAATGGCTGGGACGGTAACTTCGGCATCTCAGCCCCCCATGGGCCACTAGTCAGTTCCCCGAGCATGCATTAACTTCGATATTTCGGACCGCGACTTGGACTCACTCGCGGCCAGCTTCCATCCGCCCCTATCGCCAATTTGTGTCCATGAAACGCAAGCGGGTGAGCACTCGCATAATCTTGCAAAGGCCTTTATGAAATTCAAATTCCCCGTGGTTATTATCGACGAGGATTTTCTTTCAGGTAACGCGTCGGGATTGGGTGTGAGAGCACTCGCTGAGGCCATGGAACGAGAGGGGGCCGAAGTCGTGGGGGTCACCAACTACGGTGATCTGTCGCAATTTGCTCAGCAGCAGAGTCGCGCTTCAGCCTTCATTCTGTCGATCGACGACGACGAATTTGCGAGCATGGACCCGATGGCACCGGCCATTAAGAATTTGCGGTCCTTTATCAGCGAGATCCGTTTCAAGAATTCCGACATTCCCATTTTCCTTTACGGCGAGACGCGGACGTCACGACATATCCCCAATGAAATCCTGCGCGAACTGCACGGTTTCATCCATATGTTCGAAGACACTCCGGAATTTGTTGCACGACATATTCTCCGCGAAGCCAAAGCCTACACAGATGGCCTTGCGCCACCGTTCTTTCGCGCTTTGGTCGACTACGCACAAGATGGCTCGTATTCCTGGCACTGCCCAGGGCACTCCGGCGGCGTGGCGTTTCTTAAAAGCCCCGTGGGCCAAATGTTTCATCAGTTTTTTGGTGAGAACATGTTGCGTGCGGACGTCTGCAACGCCGTTGAAGAATTGGGCCAGTTGCTCGACCATACCGGTCCAGTAGCCGCCTCGGAGCGCAATTCAGCTCGTATTTTCGGTGCAGATCATTGTTTTTTTGTCACCAACGGCACTTCGACATCCAACAAAATCGTCTGGCATTCGACGGTCGCCAGTGGCGATATTGTGGTAGTTGATCGCAATTGCCACAAATCTATCCTGCACGCGATCATCATGACCGGGGCTGTACCTGTTTTCCTGAGACCCACTCGAAATAATCTCGGCATCATCGGGCCCATCCCGATGGAAGAGTTTCACCCCGATAACATTCAGAAGAAAATTCAACAAAACCCGTTTGCGGCCGAAGCTCAAGCCAAGCACCCGGAGCGCAAACCGCGGATTCTCACGATCACTCAGAGCACCTACGACGGCATCGTCTACAACGTCGAAGCGCTCAAACAATTGCTAGATGGACAAATTGGTACGTTGCATTTCGATGAAGCCTGGCTGCCGCATGCTGAATTCCATCATTTTTATCGCGACATGCACGCCATCGGCAAAGACAGTTCACAGACCAGCGAAGCGATGATTTTTGCGACTCACTCCACACATAAACTCCTCGCAGGAATTTCCCAAGCGTCCCAAATTCTGGTGCGGGAGCCAACCGATCGCAAACTGGATCGGCATAACTTTAATGAAGCGTATCTCATGCACGCATCGACCTCACCGCAGTACGCCATCATCGCTTCCTGCGACGTGGCGGCTGCCATGATGGAACCGCCCGGTGGTACCGCGTTGGTCGAAGAGTCGATTATGGAAGCCATCGACTTCCGCCGCGCAATGCGTAAGGTAGACGACGAATGGGGCAGCGATTGGTGGTTCAAGGTTTGGGGCCCCGACGTGTTGGCAGAGGAAGGGATTGGCGAGCGCGACGATTGGATGCTCCGTCCCGACGAAAGTTGGCATGGCTTTGGCAACTTAGCCCCTAATTTCAACATGCTCGATCCGATCAAAGCTACGGTGATCACGCCAGGACTGGATGTCTCGGGTCAATTTGCTGAGACAGGTATCCCGGCCTCGATCGTGACGCGCTATCTGGTCGAACATGGCGTCATCGTCGAAAAAACGGGCCTGTACTCCTTCTTTATTATGTTCACCATAGGCATCACCAAAGGTCGCTGGAATACACTGCTCAGCTCGCTGCAGCAATTCAAAGACGACTACGACAAAAACCAGCCTATGTGGAAGATCCTGCCCGAATTCAGCCAGCAATTCCCTCGCTACGAAGGGATTGGCCTGAAGGCCTTGTCACAGCAGATTCACGATACTTATAAAGCTCACGATGTGGCTCGCGTGACCACCGAAATGTACCTGTCCCCCATGCAGCCATCCATGAAGCCCTCGGATGCGTTTGCGATGATGGCGCACGGAGAGATCGATCGCGTTGAAATCGATGATTTGGAAGGGCGGGCCACGGCAGTCTTATTGACCCCCTATCCGCCCGGTATCCCTCTACTCATCCCCGGCGAACGTTTTAACAAGACGATCATTGAGTACCTGCAATTCGCACGCATGTTCAATGAAAAATTCCCCGGATTTGACACGGATATTCATGGGTTGGTTGAATCTGAAGTGAATGGAAAACGGTGTTATTACGTCGACTGCGTACAAGGCAAGTAACCAGCACTGACGAAGTCCTTGCCAGCGCACAGGAGTGCTGAAAACGATCGGGGCAATCGTTTTACACCTGGTGTCTGATCAGTACGCGGTGCGCCCGCTAAGTACGCTGTTTATGTACACTAGTCATGTACTCTGTTCATGTACACTAGGGCTCTACGAGGTAAGGTCATCGATAGCTCGATAACTTAAGCGACTGCTTGGTAGGCGGCTTCGCGGTAAAACTTGCTGATCGTGGCCACTACCCGCTCTTGCTCTTCGATCTTTAGCTCGGGATAGATGGGGATGTGCAGGATCTCACGAGCTGCTCGCTCGGTCTCGGGTAGATGTGCCTTGGCACAGCTCAAATGTGAAAAGCACTGTTGCTTGTGCAGCGGTACTGGGTAATAAATTTCACAGCCAACACCCTGCTGCTGCAAGTGAGCTTTGAGTGCATCGCGGCGTCCCTCGGCGACGCGCAAGCTGTATTGATTCCACACGTGAAAGGCAGCCGGATCTTGGAATGGCAAGCCCAGTTGCTGGGCTAGACCGGCTTGATGAAACATCGTGTGGTAACGTTGGGCATTGGCTCGTCGAGCATGGGCGTAGCCGTCGAGCAGGCTTGTCTTGACCAGCAGTGCCGCGGCTTGCAACGTATCGAGGCGGCTGTTGATGCCGATTGCGGAATGGTAGTAACGCGGTCGCATACCATGCGCTGAGATCAATCGCAGGCGGTCGGCGAGTGCATCACTGTTGGTGGTGAGCATGCCTCCGTCTCCCAAGCCACCCAGGTTCTTGGTGGGATAAAAGCTCAAGCAGCCCATTTGCCCCCAGCTTCCCACAGGACGGCCATGGTAGGCGGCACCGATGGCTTGCGCGGCGTCTTCAATGACGGGGATACCGTGCCGAAGTCCGATTTTACAGATCTCATCGATCTGGGCCGCTTGTCCAAACAAGTGCACCGGAATGATGGCCCGTGTGCGATGCGTGATAGAGGCCTCAATGGCGGCGGGATCGATGTTGTACGTTTGTGGATTGATATCCGCAAAGACGATCTTGGCGCCGAGCCGATCCACACAACTGGCCGTGGCAAAAAATGTAAAACTGGGGACGATGACCTCGTCTCCTGGCTCGATATCACAAGCCATCAATGCGAGCAATAAAGCGTCGCTGCCCGAGGCGCAACCGATCGCATGCTTCGCATTGCAGCCCTTGGCAATTTGATTTTCCAGTTCCGTAACCTGTGGCCCATGCAGAAATTTACCGCTGTCGACCACCTCGATTAGGGCCGCGATAAGCTGGTCGCGAATAAGTGCATTGCCGCGATTGACATCCAACAAGGGTACCGGAGCAAAAGTTTGAGTTGCTGGCTGCATGATTGGTCATCCTTGACCCGCACCCTTAAGGTGCGTTTACTAAGAGTTAGACTTTGATCGTTCGGAGCGATAGTTCAATCGGTAGTTAGGAGCATCATCCGTGTGGACGTTAATCTGAGCAAGGCAGTCAGGTCAAGATGGTTTGCTGAACTACTGACGTTCAGGACTAACTCACCACATTCGGTCATCGACATCACTTATTTGAATATCCGCAGGACTCGCCAACCCGTCACCGTTGAGAGTAGCCGATTGCGATTGTAAGGATGTGGCTATCTGCCTCAGTTTGGCAAGCCAATTTGGATGGCTTGCGAGCAGTTGTTTAACTTGTTCGGCGGCGTCGCCCGTGACGTCAACAGTGGATTCGCCATCTGCTTCGAGGCGATAATTGATGGTATAGCTGTTCGGGGCGCCTCGCTCACCCAACCAACTCCGCAATTGCGTGGCGAATGTATGGAGCGATTGGTTCAGAGTAGGCTTTGCGGGCGTGTCGCGTGGCTCCGCAGCCGTTCCTTCAAGATCCTTACCACCGACCGCACTTAGCACACTGGTAAACGCACTGCCCACAGACTGTGTAGTGGCGGCCAGTCCACGCGTGACTGCGCCGGCGGCTGGTGCCGCTATTGCTAGCAAGAGAGCTGAGTTCATAGGACTCTGACTGAAACTGTTAACGTTTCGTGGTGCTACAGCACGTATCGGATTATCGTCACAGCTTATCTAGTCGGAATTCCAAATTGACGAATCTCGTGTGTATGTGTGGCACGGGCGTGCCCGTGTGGTTATTCGTTGT
>JBBQRC010000398.1:0-5524 GCA_038215215.1 Pirellulales bacterium | reverse complement strand
GCTTGTACGAAAACATCACCGAGTCGAATTTATCCCGCGAAACGCTCGGTAGAACTTGCTCTCAGGTTCGCTTGCGACGTTTCGACACGCTAAGTTTTCTGAGCACGTGTACGCTACGGCGAACTCATGAAGAAAAGTTGCTGATCGTTCAGGCCATGTTTGGAGTGGCGGGCGCGGAGGGAGAAATCTCACCCGGACGCCTGCAGTCGCTCATGCTGTCGCAGACTGCCCTCCAGCTCGATCAGTCTGAGTTCCAAAGGGCCATTGCAGACACGTCCCGATGGTTAGGCTAACGCCCAATAGCCAGCAAATTGCGTCGGTTTTTACTGGGTCGTCTTTTACTGGGTCGGCTTGTAGAAGAAGTCTCGATCGGAACTCGAATCCAGTGGTGGCGCGGCAGGATAAGTTCCGTCGTACCAGGGCTGATTCTGGTAAGGAGGCGTTAGCGGAAAGCCGTTGCTCGGGGACGCGTTGCCATACCCACCACCATATCCGCCCGGATAATTGCCGCCCGGATACTGACCGCCGGGATACTGACCGCCGGGATATTGGCCGCCTGGGTATTGGCCGCTCTGGTTTGGTGTGCCTGGATGGACGCCGGGTGGATATTGGCCTGGGTAAGGGCTTGCCCCCACATTGCCATTAAAGAGGCCGTACGGTGTGGGTGGTCCCCAGGCCGGATAAGGCGAGCCATAGGGCCGGAAGGGAAAACGCCACGATTCGTAAGGTTGGACGGGAGCGCCCCATTGTTCGACGATGTGGATGTTATCAGCCGAGTTACCAGCTTGGAGCGTACTGCGATAATTTCGATAGCCGCTTCGTTGAAAATCGGCTGGCCGCTGCGCCAAGGGTGCGACGGGCTGCGCAAACTGATCGACGCGCTGACCGTAGACGTCATGCGTGTAAGTCGAGGGCCAGGACATCCATTCATCACCGGCTGAGACAGCGCTGACCCAGGCCAAATTGGCAATCAACGCCAGGAGAACTCTGATTTTTAGTTTTTTGTTTTCCATAGCTCCCAGAATAATTACCGGTCGCTTGGATTTCCCAAAAGTGAGCTCGAGTCGCCAAGTGAATGGTTAAAAAGGAGCAAGGACAATGGTCGTAGCGAATTTATCGCGCAGGTTCGGTCCCAGTTTCCTATGTGCCGGCACTTTGAGGTTGCGACAGCAGCCAGTGAAGCCGCTGTTTGACTACATGGATTGTCTGACCAGGGCGATTTTCCATGACCCTGCTGGCAGCGCGGTCACATGCGAGGCTTTGGAGGTTGAACAGGATTTTGAAAGGTTAACGCGCCGATGGTGTTCAGCTTGCGGCGAAAGACTTTCTCACCGCAGGTTACATAGATGTGATCCAACATGGGGCCGCCAAAGGTGATTCCCGATGCGCTGATGTTCGAGGCGCGCGTGAGAATCAAATTAACGCGACCAAGCTGATCTAGCACTTGTACACCAATCTTACTGGTCACGTACAGTCTCCCTTCTTGATCGACCGCCATCTCACCCACACCACTCGAAAACTCCCCATCGTTCAGATGCAAGTAGCCGTAAGGTTGCCGTGCGTCAACAGCCCGGTTTTCCAGCAAGCGGAAATTTAAAGTGTGCTGGCTTGTGGTTCCTCCGACATGCAAAAAAGCGTGGTCGCACGTAGGCGCGATGCCTGTGGCGCTAAATGGCAACAAATCGACCTGTCTTTTTTGCCCTTGATAATCGCTCCAGCACAATGCTGGTACCTTCGGATCGGAGAAGTAAAAACCGTCTGGCAAGGCAACAATGGCCTGGCAAGGTGTTTCAGCCAAGAAGACTTCAGACTTTCCCATGTCGTCGAAGCGAACGATCTGGCGACCTTCGTTACAGGCGTACAGTTTGCCATCCTTGCCGAACGCCATCGAGCTAATAACGCCAGTTTGTTCGGCGAAAACTCGCGTTTTCCCATCACTCCCCACGCGGTAAATGCGACCAGCCCGCGAGTCACAAAAGAATACTTCTCCGGCAGCGTTGCAGGTGGGTGCTTCAGCCAGTTCGTGGCCGGAACTTACTTGTTCCCATCCCATGTCCGGAATCAGGATATCAACCCTTTTTTCGCCAGCGGTCGTTCCGGCCTTGATCGGCTGCGGAAAATCCTTCCACAACCAACGCAAGGCGTCGGGCATAATTGCTGCGGCATGTTTACCATTGTGCCCCCCTTCGCCCCAGACGTGTTCCACCGCGTATCCCGCGTATTTAAGGGCCGACAACATGTCCTGGTTCGCGACGAACCAATCACCCGCATAGATGTTCAAATCGCTATTGCCGTCCTGCAGGAAGATTCTCAATGGCTTCGGTTCCGACTTGCGGATCAACATCGGAAAGCGATTGGCACCGCGCAAGCCGACAAAGGTCCCAATCGTGCTCAAGACGCGTCGAAAGGCGTCGGGGCGTTCCCAAGCCGCGTTAAAGGCACAGCTTGCACCAGAACTCGCCCCGGCAATCGCGCGCTCGTTGGGATCGGTACTCAGGTTGTAAGTTCTGCTCACATCCGGGATCAATTCATTAATCAAGAACCTCGCGTAGCGGTCGCCAACAGCATCGTACTCCAAGCTTCGATTGAAACGAGGCTGCGTTTTTTCACCGCTGGCTGGGACGATGCCTGGGTTCACGAAAATGCCAATCATGACCGGCACCTGTTTGTCGTGAATCATGTTGTCCAGCACCTGCGGAAGGCGCCATTCTTTCGCTCGACTCAACCCATCTTGAACGATGATGGAACAAGCCGGCTTGGCCGCGTCGTATTGTGCGGGAACGTAAATCCAGTACTCACGCTCAGTGCCCGGATAAATCTGGCTGATGAGTTGAAAAGGACCCTCAATTTTGCCCTGCGGCACGCCGTCACGTTGCACGGCTTCCACCGGCACCGGATACGTCTCCTCTTGCGCCATCCCATGACACGCCACTAGTATCACCATAGCAGCGGAAAATGCGAATCGGCCGACGGCTTGAGTGTTTGTCCTGAGCAGAGGAAGCTGGGGCGACATGGGCACGAGCCAAGTTGAAGGTGGGGGGCTAGGTGAAAATTGAGTCCACTGTGCGCGGTCATAGGCCACACCGAGTTGGCCTGCGGATTGACTTGCGTTTGGTCCAATTCTCAGGCCGACAATATACTCAGTTCCCCTAAGTTATGCGATCGGTAACCATTAACAATTCGCCACAGATTCTGATTCTCGCACAGGGGGCGGTGGGAATTTTTAGCTCCTCATACCTGCTGACCGCCGCCAAAGCTTGGCTACAATCTGATGCAAGGCGCATGATCGTTTACGTCTCGATTCCCACTCGCTGGCAGACCGCCGCTGCAGCCGCTTCAAACCCTTGCCGTTTGGCCAAGTATCGCAATGACACTTTTCGTTCTGTTCATCTGCGGACTAGGTCTACAGACAACCGACCAAGCCGCCGCTAGCGACCCGCCAGCCATACGGGCCGCTGCCGCCACGAACCCCGCTGCCGCAGCGAATCCGGCGGTCGCCACGAACCCGGCCGCTGTTGCGCAGAGCGCGAGCAGCCGTGAACCCGTTGACGAAACTGCACCCTCGCCGACTGCGAGACCTGCAGCCACGGCACTACCGCCGGAGGAGACCAAAACGCAGTCCTCCGCGGATTCCCAGCCCGCAAGCAATCCCGCAAGCAATCCGGCAAGCAATCCCGCAAGCAATCCCGCAAGCAATCCGGCAAGCAATCCGGCAAGCAATCCGGAAAGCAATCTGGCAAGCTCAGCTGCGCCACCCAAAGTCGACCAACCCTGGCTGAACGACATTCCCACCAACGCTCTGTTGGGAACCGTGTTGGTGACACTGGCCATTGCCTCACTGTTCGGACAGTGGCTGCGCAACCAGCCCAGCGAATCGGTTAACCCCGCGTTGGTGCGACGATTTCGCCAGCGGCTGAGCGCCTGGTGGCTAATGTGCGCGATTCTGGTGTTTGGATTGCTGTTGGGCCCAGGTGGGACGATCGTCCTGTTTGGCCTTGTCTCCTTCTGGGCTCTCCGCGAGTTCATCACCATGGCTCCCACCCGACGTGGCGACCACCGCGCACTTTTCTGGGCGCTGATTGTGTTCACTCCCCTGCAATATGTCTTGATTGGTCTCAGTCACGCAGGACTGTATTGGAATAATGGCAAGCCGATTGATTTTTACGGCTTGTACAGCATCATGATTCCAGTTTATGCCAGCCTCTACGTACCGGCACGCATTGCCATCTCGGGTGATCACAAGCGATTCCTGGAACGCTCTGCGCAAATTACCGTGGGACTGCTTATCTGTGTTTACTCCCTCAGCTACGCGCCGGCGCTACTGGATTTGAAACTCAACGGCAGTAACGGTGCCCCTTGGACGGGAAGCAAGGCAGGTTTGCTGTTCTTCTTCATACTAGTCTCGCAACTATCGGATATCTTGCAGTGGTCCTGGGGACAATTGGTCGGTAAAAAACTCATTGCTGCCGATGTCAGCACGAGTCGGACGTGGGAGGGATTTGCGGGCGGCACCCTCTCTACCGGCTTGCTCGGGGCAATCTTGTGTTGGGCAACGCCCTTCACGTTGTGGGAAGCTGCGTGCATGTCGATGGTGGTTTCTTTGATGGGCATGTGTGGCGGGATGACGATGAGTGCCATCAAGCGCGATCGAGGTGTGACGGATTATGGCTCGCTGGTGCTGGGCCATGCCGGCGTGCTCGATCGTATCGATACGCTCTGCTTCGCCGCGCCGGTCTTCTATCACTTAACCAGATTCTTTTTTACGTGAGCGGAACCGCTTCGCTTCGCCTCACGCGTTGGCGCACAAGCCAAAAAAATCTGCCGTTTGCTGGGCAAACGGCAGATTTGTTTTTTAATACTTGTGGCCGAATTTCCGGCTAGTGATCGGTCAGTCAGGCGGCGTTGAGACTGCGCGAGTTACCTGCCCAGCGAATCCAGTCAGTGACTTCTGCCAAGTCAGGTTCCTGACTACCACGCAAGATCCGTTGACCTTCAGCTCCGCGGGCAACGGCGAGGACTTGAGCCAACAAACTTGCTGCAGACAGTTTGCTTATTTCCTCCGGAGAGGTCACTCGGCAGGCGACCAGCAACTGGGCGTCATGTCCGCGCAGGTTAGGAATTCGACATACGAGTCGGGCTTGATCCTGCCAATCTTGAACCGTCGCTGCATCAACCCGCTTTAGTTGAAGTCGCTGTACAGTTGACTCTGCACTAGCCGCCAGGAGTTGCTCGACTGTGTGGATGCCGATGGCTTCCAAGCGCTCGCTGACGCGCGGACCAATCGACGGTGCGTCGACAACTGGTGAGTCCAAGTTCAAATAGAACTGCGCGCTCTTAGACACGGGTTCTTTTCGACCGTTGCTCGCCGCACGCACTTTTTCGCGTGGTGCTCGAGGTGGTCGCACGACCCGCTCCGTTTGTTCGTGATGTGTATCACGCGAACGCAGAGACGCCGGTTCCGCGATCTGCTCTGTCGCAATGGTTCTGCGCTTCGCCTCGCTTTTGACTACTTGGTACGGTGCTC
>JBBQRC010000397.1:0-5546 GCA_038215215.1 Pirellulales bacterium | reverse complement strand
CGTTTCAAACTCAGAGGGACTGTGCCCGCGGCGCGATCCGCAAGAGGTGTATAACATCGTACCCGTCGACGGTCGCGGCGAATACGACATGCGCGAGTTGCTCGACTGCATCATCGATGCGAATAGTTTCCAAGAGTTTCAGTCGGACTTTGGAAAGACGTTGGTCACCGGCTATGCCCGTATCCAAGGCAGACCGGTGGGGCTTGTCGCCAATCAGCGTTGTCGTTCCAAAACGGCCGGTGGTGAGGTTCAAATCGGTGGCGTGTTGTACGGAGATGCCGCCGAGAAGGGGGCGCGCTTTGTGCTTGATTGCAACCAAACACGTGTGCCGCTTGTGTTCATTCAGGATGTCCAAGGCTTTATGGTCGGTAAGCAGGCTGAACAGTCTGGAATCATTCGCTCCGGGGCTCAGTTGGTACGCGCCATGAGTATCGCTACCGTCCCGAAGTTCACGGTCATTGTGGGCAGTTCGTATGGCGCGGGTAACTATGCGATGTGTGGGCGGGCGTACGACCCTGCCCTGATCCTCGCTTGGCCCAACGCGCGTTTCGCGGTGATGGGAGGGAACCAAGCGGCCGATACGATGCTGTCGCTGCGCATTCGCGACGCAGAAAAGAAAGGAGCCAGCCTGTCGGCGGAGGCGATTGATGCGCTGCGTGAGTCGTTGCGCGACCGTTACCAAGAACAAACGGACATTCGCTATGGCGCGGCCCGTGGTTGGGTCGATGCCATCATTGAGCCCCACACCACGCGGCAATGGTTGGCTTCCGCGTTATCCCTGGTCTTACCAAGTGAGCTTACAAGTCCTTTTGGCCCCAAAATGGAAGTGTGAGAACCATGATTCGAGTTGGCAATGCACAAGCGTTTTGGGGTGATCGCCCGGCTGCCGCTCGTGAACTGCTGGCCCAGGCTCCAGAGCTTGATTTTCTCACCATGGACTATCTCGCTGAAGTCTCCATGTCCATCCTGGCCGTCCAGCGCGAACGCAACTCGCGTTTGGGTTATGCGCAGGACTTTGTGGATGTCGTTAGCGGCTTGGCGGACTATTGGGCCGCGGGTGGTCGCTGCCGTCTTATTGCGAATGCAGGTGGGCTCAACCCGATCGGCTGTGCTCAGGCCTGCTTGACCGCCTTACAGCAAGTGGGGTGCCGCGCGCTCAAGATAGGCGTGGTCAGCGGCGACGACGTGTTGGCATTACTGCAATCTGCACCCGGTTCGACGAAGCTGTTCGAAAACTTGGATTCGCAGCAGCCACTGGCGCAGATTCAATCGCGGTTAGTCACTGCCAACGCATATCTCAATTGTCAGGGGATGGTGCAAGCTCTGCAGGCCGGGGCAGACATTGTGATCACCGGCAGAGTCGCGGATCCGTCGATGGTCGTCGCCTGCTGTGTAGCTGCCTTGGGTTGGCAACCTGACGATTGGGATCGCCTGGCCGGTGGTACGGTAGCCGGACACTTGCTCGAATGTGGCACGCACGTCACCGGTGGCATTGCTACCGACTGGCTTGATGTCCCAGATCCAGCTCACCTGGGTTTTCCGATTGCTGAGATTGACGGTGATGGTTGTTGCATCATTACGAAATCTGCCAGCTCGGGTGGTCAGGTTACGGAAGCGACGGTCAAGGAGCAATTGATCTACGAAATAGGTGATCCCGCAAATTATCGGAGCCCAGACGTAAGCGTCTCTTTCTTAGGCTTATCGGTGCAGCAGGTAGGTCAAAATCGCGTGGCGGTACGTGGTGCCAGAGGTCGGCCGCAACCAGCGACGTTGAAAGTTAGCGCCACCTACCGCGACGGATATCGAGCGGCTGGCATGCTCACAATTTTTGGCCGCCAGGCGGTTCGCAAAGCCGAACGCTGCGGTGAGATGGTCATGCAACGACTGCGCGAGGCTGGATTTGAATATCGCGATACGATCGTCGAATGCCTTGGCAGTGCCGCCAGTGTGCCTGCGGTCGGTGTCCCCTCCCTGGCGGATGACCTCATTGAGTGCGTTTTGCGGATCGCGGTGGAATCGAGTTCGCAGGCCGCCGTTGCCCAGTTCACGCGCGAGCTGATACCCTTGGTCACAGCCGGACCACAGGGAACAACGGGTTACGCCGAAGGTAGGCCACGCGTGCACGAGGTTTTTCGTTACTGGCCTTGTTTAATCGAAGCCGAAAGTGTTCAGCCGCGATGGGATTATTTCACTTCGACGGAATCTTTAAGTAGCGTTAATCAATCAGCAAAGTGGCCGCCCGCGGCATTGCTGCACGAACAAACGACGGGATCTGAGCTATCTACTTTGTCGCTGCAGACGCCCCGGCAAACAGGCTGTCTGTCAGATGTGGCTTATGGTCGAAGCGGTGATAAAGGCACATCTGCTAACATAGGTATTCTAATTAGATCGCCAGAGCAGTACGCTTGGTTGCAAGCTTGGTTGACCGCTGAGCGGGTAGCTGAGTTTTTGGAGCCCAGCGGGATCCTATCGGTAGAGAGATTTGAAATGCCAAATTTGGGTGGACTCAATTTTCTCGTGCGTGGAATTTTACGTCGTGGACTACGAAACGATGCTCAGGGGAAAGCCTTGGCACAAGCACTGTTGTTGATGCCGCTGACTGAGTCAAAGCGTTAACCATTTAACAAGGGCAGAAATAATGACCGACGCCCACCCTGCTTCAATCGCTACGGATTTGCCTGCACCAAACGAACGAGCTTGGTTAGATGGCTGGACCATTGGGCAGGTGCTAAGGGAAACGTCCCGGAAATTTGCTGAACAGGAAGCGGTCATCTTCAGCAGTTTAAACTGGCGCCGCAGTTGGGCTGAGCTCGATCAAGAAGTGGATCGAGTCTCCCGCGCTCTGTTGGCTTGCGGGCTCAGGCGTGGTGACCATTTTGGTATTTGGGCCACGAATGTGCCCGAGTGGGTTCTGCTGCAATTCGCCTCCGCGCGCATTGGGGTCGTACTCGTTACCATCAACCCCTCCTACCGACCACAGGAACTTGCCTACACCTTGCGTCAATCCAACGTGCGCGGAATTGCACTTATTGACCGCTTTAAAACTACAGATTATTTTTTGTCCTTGCAGCAAGTTGTACCGGAGCTCGCCAGGTACCAACCAGGCCACTTGCAAAGTGCCCATTTCCCGCAACTAAAATGGGTGATCACGCTCCGCGGCCAAGCACCTGCTGGAACCATTGGCTGGCCCGAGTTTCTGGAGCGGGCCGAGCAGACGGAGGAGTCGCAATTAGCAGCCGCCGAGAGCCAGTTGCAATGCAGCGACCCCATCAACATTCAATACACTTCCGGCACGACGGGGGCGCCCAAGGGAGCGATGCTCTCACATCGCAACATCTTGCTGAACGCTTATTACGCCGGCGTGGCACAGCAATTTACTGCGCGTGATCGATTGTGCATTCCCGTCCCGCTCTACCACTGCTTCGGCTGTGTCCTGGGAACATTGTGTTCGATCGTGCACGGCACAACGATGGTCTTTCCAGCGGAATCGTTTCACGCAGGAGCGCTGCTGGAGGCCATTGAAGTTGAAGGTTGCACCGCAGTCTATGGCGTGCCGACCATGTTCATCGCGATGTTGGAACATGCGGATTTCGCACAGCGGCGATTAACAACACTGAGGACCGGAATCATGGCGGGTAGCCCTTGTCCCATCGAGTTGATGAAACGGGTGACGGCCGACATGGGAGCGAAGCACATGACGATCGGATATGGGCAAACCGAAGCTTCGCCATTGATCACCCAAACCTGCGCAGACGACTCGCTAGAGCTCCGCGTCGGGACGGTCGGCAGACCGTTGCCAGGCGTTGAAGCCAAGGTGGTCAATCCGGAGACAGGTTGCGACTTAGGCGACCGCCAGCGGGGTGAATTGTGTACGCGTGGCCACAACGTGATGCTCGGTTATTACAATGCTCCCGACAAAACGGCCGAAGCCATTGATGTTGAGGGCTGGCTGCACACGGGTGACTTGGCGATGCGCGAGACAAACGGTTATTATCACATCACAGGTCGGCTAAAAGATGTCATCATTCGTGGCGGTGAAAACATCTTTCCGCGTGAAATTGAAGAATTGTTACATGCTCATGCAGCCGTTCAAGACGTGCAGGTGATCGGAGTTCCCGATCGGAAATTTGGCGAAGAGGTCGCGGCCTGGGTGCGGCTGCGCGAAACTCAGACTGCGTCGGTGGAGGAACTCAAGGACTTCTGCCGAGCCAAGTTGGCACATTTTAAGGTCCCGCGTTATTGGAAGTTTGTCGATAGCTTTCCAACGACGGTGACCGGTAAAGTTCAAAAATACAAAATGCGCGAGCTCAGTATCATCGAGTTAGGGCTGGAGGACGCCGCTAACATTGAGACCGCTTAGCGACCGAAGCGCCAGCGGCCCTATTCGATAGTCATCCACTTGGGAGTTCGCTTTTCGAGGAACGCTGCCAGACCTTCGGTGGCCTCAGGGCTCCGCCGCGCACCGAGGTGGATCTCGATCATGTGTGCCGCTGAGATCGAGGCTGACGGCTGGTAGGCTTGGTTCAGTAACGCTTTGGTTGCTTCAATGGTCTGCGGCCCGCCTGCCAAGATGCGCTGGGCAACGTCAATGGCGTATTCGTTTAATCTGCCGGGCTCGACGACGCGTTGCAGCAAGCCGATTTGTTGTGCGCGAACGGCATCGATGGTATCGCCCACCAAAAAGAGGTCACGCAAATCTCCCTCGCGGACCTTGGGGCTCATCACGGCACACACTAGCGCAGGCAATAATCCGCGGCGTGCCTCGGGAAATCCAATTTTCAAGTCGCTGGACCCAATCGCGATATCACAAGCGGCCAGCAGTCCAGCTCCGCCGGCGAACGCGCCCCCATGAGCGGCAGCAATCGTGACCAACGGCGTGCTGCGGAGCAGTTGTAAAGTTCGCGCCACCCATTCCGCGGACGTTTCCACCAGCTCCGGATTGGCGGCCTCCGACAGGTCCAGGCCGGCAGAAAATACCGGCCCCGCAGCTTGAAGAATCAGCACCCGCGCGGTCCGTTCCTCTGCCAGCTTTTCGATCTGCTCGCACACTTGCTCCAATAAGGCGATGCACAACGCGTTACGCTTGTGTGGCCGATTCAGTGTTAAGGTCGCTAAACCCGACTGAATCACTTCGACCTTGATCAACTCAGTCATAGCTTACCGACCGAGTGGTTGGCTGATGCCACCACGGATCTGGCCTTCCTCTTCATGTGGCGTTTGACCGAGCACGAGATCAAAGCCAGCGGCCAATTCACCCAACTTCGATCCCTCAATCGGCTTGAAGTCGGCGACGACCAGATTGCGTTGTTCCGGCGTTCTTAACTGACGGAAAACACCATCGCGCTCATTTTGCGGTTCGCCTCGGATGAGCAATTGGGTCGTCAAGACGCGCTTTCCATTTTGGCTGATCGCAAAGTGGATATGGGGCGTTCGTCCGGGATAGGCCACCGGTTTTACGGTGCGAAAATAGTATTGCCCCTTTGTATCCGTCAAAAAGCGTCCATAACCTTGAAAGTTAGCGTCGCGGTTGTCGCGATTGCTGGTGC
>JBBQRC010000396.1:0-5546 GCA_038215215.1 Pirellulales bacterium | reverse complement strand
GGGATTAGCGTTCAAGGGGTTGCCCAGACGGCCGGTTTGCCAAGTGCCGCAGTCCCATTCGTCAGATTGGTCAACAATACGATCATTGGCGGTAGCGTCAGTGCCGTGACCCAGTTTGCACCCACCGTTTACGACGATGAGTTCTTCAACATCGGAGACCTCGCGTTTGCGGACGCCGTGGTCAGCTACAGCCCGCTACTCGCCGGAGGACCTGGCCCCATCGTTGGCTTAGATGATCGGAATGCCGCCGTGGGGGCGCCCAACTTTAGCGGCAGCGGTGAACCACTGCCAAATGAAGGGGTGGTCAGTCTGGGACGAGGCGGGCAGATCGTCCTACAGTTCACCAACAACTTGCTGACGGGATCGGGAAATGCAAATCCTGACCTCCGAATTTTCGAAGTTGGCGACTCCGAAGAAGTACTGGTAGAGGTCAGTGCAGACGGGCTGCGTTGGACGTCGGTCGGTCGCGCTTCCGCGGCCTCGCCCACCATCGATATCGACGCTTTCGGATTTAATCCGAACAGTCGGCTCGCCTTCGTCCGCCTGACAGACGTGGTTAATCAAGGTTCTCAAAATGGAAATTCCGTGGGCGCGGACATCGATGCCGTCGGCGCAATTTCCAGTGTGGCCGCGGATGTTTATCAACCAAGTGGAGATGGTATTTCGATTACCAACAATGCCACCGCTACCCTGTTGAACAACGTCATTGTCAATACTGGGGTTGGTATTCGTGTAGATGCAAGCAGCAGGTCAACGGTGGTCGGTGGAACGACATTCCAACGCAACACGGCGAACGTGGGCGGCAGTGCAACTCTTGGTCAATTCTCGAATGTCGTCAACAATAACATTCCGTTGTTCGTCGATGTTAGCAGTGGCAACGTTTATCCCGCTCCTTCATCGCCAATCATCGACAGTTCGATCGATTCGCTCGAAGATCGACCCTCCTTGGTCGCAGTCAAGCAGCCCTTGGGGCTGGCTGCCTCACCCATTCTCGCGCCGCAATACGACGTGAACGGTCAATTGCGTGTTGACGATCCGTCGGTAGAAACTCCCTTCGGTTTGGGCGAAAATCTCTTCAAGGACCGCGGAGCCCAAGATCGAGCAGACTTCGTCGGTGCCTCGGTGGTGTTGCTACAACCAGCGGATAACGATCTGCAGGGACTGGATACGAATCCGGAAACATCAGTCGTTGAATTAGTCGGGCAAACGCTGCCGTATTTCGATATCCAATTGTTTGACGGAGTTGAGCCGAGCGATCCAGGTCCGGGCTCAAGAGTCAATCCTGCCACGGTCAAATCAGCGTCAGTGTTAGTTTATCGCGATGGTGTTCCATTGGTCGACGGCTTGGACTACACCTTCGGCTATAACGCGACCAGCGGGATTATTCGGCTGACCCCGTTGGCTGGAATATGGCGTTCCGAGAGCGTTTACACGATCCGCTTTATTAATAACAACGAGTCTTCCGTTGTAGCACGCGCCGGAGCAGATTACACCGATGGCGCGGCCTTTGAAGTGATCGATGCTACGGTCAGCCGCACGACTTTTGAATTTGATTTGGGCTATCGCATTACGGTACCGAGCAGCAATGGTATCGATGCCGACGTCACCGACGGGACCACCTTCACCATCGACGATGGCACTCGTCGGATTACCTTCGAGTTCGATAACAACAGCTTATCGACCGCTGGTAATCGCGTCATCACGTTTGCCGCCAACCCAACGCCAGTGAGCCTAGCGGCAGCGATAGCAGCCGCGATCGCCAGTACAAATCTGAGCGTGACGACAACCGATTTGAAAAATGGGGTGCTGCAGATTCAAGGTACTCAGAACGTTCAATTCTTGCCGGTGGATAGCGGCTTAACAGTTACAGGGCAGCCCGGCGTGCGTTCCGTCTTCGGACTTCAGATTCCGTTGGCTGCAGGTGTGCCTGTGGGCATCACCGATGGGCAGACATTTAGCATCAACCGTAGCGGCTTAGGAGTTGTGTTCGAACTGGATACCGATGGAATTGTCAGCGCCGGTTCGGTGCCGATTCGCTTCGCGACCGGTTCCAGCGCCGCGGTGATTGGCAACGCCATCGTGGCGGCGATCAATGCGATCGCGGTGGGATTAAGTCCCAGCTACGTGGGCTCCGGTTTTGTACGCTTGGGCGGCGACGCCAACGTTCGACTTGATCTAACCAACACGGTGTTAACGCAGCGTGGGCTACCGGGTCGACCAGCGGCTATCGCAATTCCAATCTCTGCTGCCTCAACGAATACGGCCACAAATGTTGCAGCCCAGATTAAGGCGGCCATCGATAATGCTAAATTGCCCGGCATCTCAACTACTCAATTTGGTTCGCGAGTTGTCGTAGAGGGTGCGGAGGGAGTGGCAGGCGAAGGCGTTGGTCAAATTGTCGCGATTCGTGACTTTGCCGGTAACGTGCTGAAAGCGAACCAAGTTGATGGTTCGACGGTTTTGACGATCTTCCTCGGTGAAGGATTGGACTATGGCGATGCGCCGGATCCGAAGTATGCCACTCGCGCTAGCAGCAACGGGCCGCGACATACCGTGGTCAATGGTTTAAGTCTCGGTGCCACGGTCACCAGTGATGCGGACGCCAAACTCATCGATGCGGATAGCGATGACGGCGTGACGTTCACCTCACTCTATGCTGCGTTCGATACGAGCTTTACGGTCACCGTCAATAATAGCACTGGCAAGACAGCGTATCTGTCTTACTGGTTTGACTACAATAGTGACGGGGTTTTTGCGGCTACCGAAGGAGTCGTGCAGATTCCTTTTGCCTCCGCCGCCACGCCAATCACTCAGACTTTTACCACGAAGGTTCCCGCTACTGCCAAAGTGGGCGCGACCTATTCGAGGTTCCGTCTGAGCACCGACCGAAATGCTGTAGCGACCGCAGTTGGACCAGCAGTCGATGGTGAAGTCGAGGATCATCAAGTCACGATTCTAGGCAATCCCTACAAGAATCCGTCGACCCTCTCCACGGTCATCGACGCTGCGGGTAACAACTTGGACGTTAATGCGGACAAGTTCGTGTCGGCCATCGACGCCCTGCTCGTCATCAATTATTTGAACTCATCCAAGCCGCGTGATCTGACGCTACCGGTCACTGGCGTGCCACCCTACGTCGATGTGAATGGGGACGCCCGCGTTTCCGCCATCGATGCACTGTTGGTTATCAATTACCTGAACGCCAGACGCAATGTGGGGTCCGGCGAAGGTGAAGGGGTAGTTTTAGCTGAAGGTGAAGGTGCCGGTTCGGGCACCGACTTGGCCGCTTTGGGAGCTGGCTCGGAAACGACGCTGGCGAGCAATTGGATCGCCGGGCTGGAGAACATCGTCATCGGAGATAGGGCCGCAGCGGTAACCAAGCCAGCCCAAACTTCGGCCTCGGTGGCTGATGCGGCCCTGCTGGCCGCTCAGGATGACGAGGTCGTACTCTTCGGCTCCTCCGAGTCAGTGCGTTATAGCTTGCTAGACGAAGTTTTTGGTGGTGCCTGCGAAGCTGAGGAAGTACCGGCAGAAGGGCTGGCTGTGGATGTTCGCGGTAACTTACTGGCTAGCTTGTTCTAAGTTATGGACGCGAAGTTATTGACGCGAAACATAGAAATGCTGTCGCCCCCTTTGGGGGCGGTAGCATGCCGCGCGCTCCGCTGAGGGTGGCGGATGGGCGATCTGTGGCGGTTGCGCAATCTGCGTATGTTTTGTTTTCTCAGAAGGAATTAGAACAAGGCTCTGCAAGTTGAGGGAACGCGCCTCGCCATATAGAGTCAAAGGTAGCGGAGCTTTTGCATTCCAACACCAGGCTTTTCGGTACGCGTCATGAAGTTGTTTCGTCGGACCTCCAAAGACAACACCGTTTCGCAGTCGCGGCGTGGCCGCCTGCGTCGGGTAAAGCGTCTTGCGTTTGAGGTCCTGGAGGTGCGGCGAGTGCTCGCCAGCCTCCCCTTCGGTGCGTTTCCGGAGGATACCGGCGAGTTCATGCTGGGGAAAGTTGCGGTGACGCCAGTTTTTCTCGAAAGCAACGGCACGCGCGACCCAAACCTGGAGGACTGGTCACCGGCGGAAATTCAATCGACACTGCAGAACATCAATGAGGGACTGCAGTGGTGGGTGGACACGCTGGCGACGATCAGCCCCACGTCGTACTTGGAGTTCAGTCTTGATACGACTTATGCCACCACGCCCGTCGCAACTCAGTATGAACCGATAAGTCGCATCTCCAACCACTACACGCTGTGGGTCGACGAATTCTTGTCGAGCGTTGGTTTCACCGGTGAGACGCAGTCGGCGGTTCGCAACTTTAATATCGCCCAGCGCGAAAAGCTGAATGCGGATTGGTCATTCACAATCTTTGTGGTTGCTTCCGGCCCAGATGGACAGTTTGCACCGGGAGGCTCTTTCTCACGGGCATTTGCCTTTGCCGGGGGCTTGTTCGAGGTCGTTCCTTCAGCCCGTCCCGCCTCCACGTTCGCGCACGAAACAGGGCATATGTTCTGGGCACGGGACGAGTACTTTCTGGGCACGTCTGACTCGTACGCCAATAGGCGAGGCTATTACAACACGCCCAATACCAACGCGGCCGACAATCCCGCTCAAGGATTTGTGCAGCAGCCTAGCATCATGGCCGCTGGAACGTTATTGGACACTGCTTACGCCAACCACCTGCTCCCTCCGAGCACGCGGGCTATGATTGGTTGGCAAGATTCCGATGGGAATGGCATCTTTGACGTTCTCGACGTCCCCTTGAAACTAACCGGGTCCGGATTTCTCAATTCAACCACAGGCGCGTATCAGTTTCAGGGAGAAGCCAGCGTACAGACGATGCCCAATCTTAACCCTGAGGGCTTCAAGAACGATATTACGATCAACCGCATTCGGGAAGTGGAATATCGCTTCAACAGTGGCGTTTGGCAAACGATCAGCCAGCCGGGAACCTATGTGGCATCGCTCAATTTATCCATTCCCGTGCCGACCAATGCAACGACCATCGAAATTCGGGCTCGGGATTCCCGCAGTCTTGTCACTAGTAACGTTTTTTCGGGCCGCATTGCTCGGGCTGACGCAACCCAAGTACCAGGGATCAATGGTTATGCCTGGGTGGACACGAATAAGAATGGCTTGCGCGACACCGGCGAGTTCGGGGTGGCTGGCTGGAACGTTAGTCTGCTGGGTAGTAGTGGGCAAATGCTCAACCTACGGACTACTATCGAACCCGACGCTTACCCCGACGGTTTGCTAACTACCAACTTCAGTCCGCTGGTGTCGCTCAATGCAGTCGGTGTGGATACCGACGGTCGCGTAGGGGTGTTTGTCGACTCCGTAAACAGCACCGGGACGAAGAATTTCCGCAGTTTTTCAACATCTGCGGGGTCCTACCTATCGACTTGGACGGGCTCGAGCCGTCGCTTGCAAATCAATTTTGCTTCTCCAACCAGCGAAGTTGAAATTGACGCCATTGGAGCGGCCAATTTGTCTTACGGACGCTTGGAAGCCTACAACTCTGCCGGGCAATTGCTCGGACGATATTCCACAGG
>JBBQRC010000395.1:0-5548 GCA_038215215.1 Pirellulales bacterium | reverse complement strand
TCGCCAATTGCACGAGCTGCAACCAGATCACTACTGGATACGGGCAGCATGGAAAGCGGTCCCACATCCACCGCCGGCGCGGGGCCATCCGTCAAGACAAACTTGAACCGCTGCAGGGGTTGCTCGTCTTTCTCTGCTTGGACTTGACCCGAAATATCTTGTGGGAATTCAACGCGTACCAGCCTTGTTCTACCCTCAACACCGGGGAGACGAATCCCCATGTAAACAAGGTTATAGCCATCCCGGTTGCGCACCTTGAAATCCATTTGCCAGGGTGAAGAGAGCCTTACGCCACCAGCCAATGTCTTCGTATCCGCGTTGACTAGATTCAAACCGATTTTGAGTTCGGACAACTCTGCTCCGCGCAAATCGCGTCCCTTCGACAGCCGCGCATTCTCCCAGACAAATTCCGTGAGACGTCCCGATGTCCAAATCATATAGAAGCGATCGCCCGCGGGTGCCCATGCACCAAGTACGGGAACATCGTCGTCCGACAAGAAACCGCTATTCTCGGGTAGTGCCCAATCAATGCCAATGCCAGCCGCGCTGCTGCCACCCTCCGCCGCAGCCAGATCGAAGACAACGGGCGCGCCGGAGCGTTTGACCATCATGGCAAGCCCCTTCTGCGTCGGATGCGACACAGCAAAATAACTACCGAACTTGTCGTAGGCAAATCGCGTTTTGCCATCTAAACGTGCTTCTTCAACAATCGTTTTGTCATCACTGGCGTAGAGAATGGATTCACCTGCATCTAGCAAGGAAATTCGTAACGCTAGTTTGGACTCCTTGGTCCAGCGATCCACCATTTTGCCGGTGCGGACATCCCATTTACAGAACTCCCACACATTCGCAGCGGATTCCGGAGTCGCGTTGGGCAATACGGCTGAGGTCACAAGAATCCCGGCATCAGCCGCAATGGCCATATCGGCAAAGGTTGCTTCAGGTGAATGACCAACGAAACTGAGTGTGCCATTAGCGTTGGCACTCGCGATGGTCTTACCTGTCAGCATGTCCCAACTGTCAATTGTGCCATCTTGATGAATGGAAACCGCGCGACGATTGTCCTTCGCGGGTACCACTTCGATGACCGGAGATTGATAAACCAAAGGTCTGCCGTCGGCAGCCACACGTTCCAGTCGCGCACGCTGCTTCTGTCGCTGCACGTCCCACACAATGGCTTGCCCCTTTTCGCCCACGCCTAACACTAGATCAGAGCTGGTCATAAACGAGGCGCCGCCGATATTGTCAGGCGTTCCTGCCAAGTGGATCTCATGACTCCAGCCGGGCAAATTGGTCGTCGACGGCTTCCACACTTGCACAACCGGCTCGATGGCCGTTGTCAATAACGTACCATCCGGATGAACTCGAATGGATTTGATGCTGGACTGATGTAGCTGAGGAAGTATTTGACGGAACTCGGGCCCAGCTTTCGTTGAGTTCAGATCCAGATCGACCGAGAACAATTTACCTCGCGAATTACCCAAGACCAGCTTGCCATTAGCATAAGCGACAGCCGTCAAGTCCTCGCTTTTAAACTCCGAGTCGCCTCGAACTTCAAAATCAATGCGTTTACCTGATTGCTGCTGCAGATTCACCAAGCTGACAACTAGTTTTTCATTGAGCGACGCGAGGACCAAGGCGGTCGAGTCATTGAGCAGTTGCAAGGACTGTAGCTGCCCGCGGACATCTTTGATTTGCGTCGGCTTCGCGTCTTGCCAGTTGGCATTACGCGACCAGACCCACAAGCCGCCATTGATTCCACCCACAATTTTGTCTGTAGTCATAACAAAGGCCTGCAATGAGCGTTGGCCATTTTGTTCAACTTTTACCGGTTGCCCTCCCTCGGTGAGCGTCCATTTGTAGAGCGTTCCCTGATTCAAGTCGGATTTGAGCGTGTACACGATCTCATCTCCCTTGGGGGAGATCGCAACGCTGCCGATGGTCGCTTCGGTGGCTCGATTCTGAATGACTTTGAGTTTCTTGCCGTCTAATTGGACCAATTGCAAGTTTCCCTGACCCGCCGCGGAGGTTGCCACCACACCCAAGTTTGCATTTTGCGCAAAAGACACTGCGGACACATCACCCAACGGCTCGCTCAAGAGCTCCGAATTGCTGAGCAATTTCACCCGCTGCAGTGGCCAGTTATCGAACTTGGGTAACCGACCTTGTTTACTTAGAGCTTCGTAGGAACTGGGGTTTATTAGAGCCTTCAAGCCTGCATCCGCCCCAGCTACGTTCGATTGCTGAACTTGGCCGAGCGACAGCGCCAGGTTGGAGCGGAAATTACCCAGCTCGATCTGAGCCGCCCGTTGCCTCTCTTGTTCGCGGGCCAATTTTTCGTCATCCCTGGCTTTGGTGGCTTGGGCTTCAGCGATTCTCGCGTTTTTTGCTTCAGTCTCCGCTGTTTTACGGGCGCCCTGCTCGTCCATTCGGGCCATAACGGCTATGGCTTCAGCATCTATCGCCGCTTTTGCTGCAACCTCCGCCTCGCCTTTAGCTCGCTTGGCATTTTCTGCCTCTTCGACAGCCGTTTTGCGTGCACTCTCTTCGTCTTCTCTTGCCTTTTGTTCGCTATCTCTCGCCTTGTTCGCCTTATCTGTCTCCGCTTTTGCTAGTGTCGTTTGACCTTCAGCGATGAGCTTTTGTTGCCAAGCCAGTAGCGCCAGTACCGAGCTGACTCCCAATCCCAGCAACACGACCGCGGCAAAGGCCTTGCGAAGGGTCTTAAAGCGACGTTCGCGTTCTTCAGCCGCTTTCTTCGCCTTCACCGCTTTGGCATACAATTCTGCTTCAGCCGCTACATTTTGATTGAGCGACTGCAAGCATAGATCGTAGTCCGCTTTCTCGAAGGCGCACTTCCCATAAGCCAGCCTAGCTTCGGCCAATCCCGTTTTGGCGGCTGTGTTCCCAGACCATAATTCAATCGCATCCTGGAAACCAAAAATGGTTCTGGAAAATCGCTCGTAATCCTTCGAGGCAATGGCCTGTACAAGCAGAGCCTGCGAGCGGTCCGAGAGCGTGATGCTCTCCGCATGGCGACGGTACTCGCGGATCGCTTCTTGCATCGCTTCCACGGTTTGGTAACGATCATCCGGATCCGCGGACATCGCCCGCAAGGCGATATCGAGTAGCGGATCTTCTGCCCCCACAGGAATGATCACGTTCTTCTGCGCGTTGACTAGGCACTCGAATACGGTCTGGCCGGGGTGTGGCGGATAACCGGCAATGATTTGATAAAGCATCGCCCCTAACAAATAGATATCGCTACGCGTGCCGATCTTCGTGACGTTGTGTTCGGCCATTTCTGGAGCCATCCACGGCGGTGAACCCGCTCCCGTGAAGCTCTCACCGCGACTCAGGTCGACGGCACAGCCCCAGTCGGTCACCAGTACTTCGCCGAACGGTCCTAACATGATGTTTTCCGGCTTCAAGTCGCGATGGATAATGCGCTTTTGGTGCGCAAAGGCCATAGCGTCGGAGACCTTCATCAAGACGTCGAGGTTTTCGTCGCGAGAGTTGGTCTGGATCGCTTCTTTCCATTCTCTCCCGATGATCATTTTCATCGAATAGAAAAGGATGTCATTAGTAACCCCCAATTCGTAAACTGGCACGATGTTGGGGTGATCCAGCTTGCCAGTAATCTGCGCTTCGTAGAAGAACTTTTTCTTTTGCGAGTTAGTGCTCGAGACACTTTGACCACTCGAGGGCTGAATCATCTTGATGGCGACTTCGCGGCCAATCGCTCGTTGGTAGGCCTTGAGGACTACGCCCATTCCACCTTGCCCCAAGAAACCGGTCAAATTGTAGTCAGCCATTTCGCTATCTGAATCGCGGCAGGCGATCGAGATACATTCCTTGACCCGCGCTCGCTTTTGCGGTTGGCTGGCAGAGGACGTGGCGATGTTCTCGGTAATATCGATGGCGGTATCGGTCACCAGCACGCGCCTCGCGACCTTGGCGAAGACCGAATCGGTCGCCATCGCCTCGTCACCCTTGAGAGTATGCATTGGATTCGCACTTGAACCCGCTACTCCTTGCCAGATCCGCTTCAGCCTTCCTTGCGTACCCGATTTCCCTTTGCCCACTTCCGCTTCATTCAGTTCGCGCGCACCATAATGAACCGTTCCCTGAGCCGCTTCCGAGTGTTGCGAGTCCGGTAGATTGATGGTGGCGTCAGCGTCAACTGCGCCCTGATCGGAGGGGAGCTCCGCCGTCTTGTCCACCGCTGCAGGTGGAGTGGCTTTTTCCGCCCCCCAACTCTTTGCTGGCCCCGAAAATTCGGGAGCCCCAAGCGTACCCTCCGCCGAACCGGCTGCAGGGATCAGAGTCGAAGAGGAAACGGGCGACGCCGGCTGCTTGCCAGGCTTCGGTGGCGTGTTAGGTACCGAGGAACCAGTCGCCGCCTCGTCGCCAAAGTACTCGCCGACTTCCAATGTCCCATCTGGAACCGCGGGCATCAACTGACCGCAAGCAGGACAATTGTTGGCACCAGGCGCAACTGGTTTCTTACATTTTGGACAAGCACCCATCACACGTTCTCCACTGTCGACGAGACCACAGTTGTGGCTGTAAATTTGTTCAGATTGGTTTTAACGACTTGTTCTTGGAAAGACTCTACTCTATGAAGCTGGCTGGCTCAGTTGGCGGCGTCTGCGAGCCTGTCGACCGTATTCGTATTTGTGGTTATCGCTGCCGGACTCCAGGGCCTGAACGGAATTACCTCCCGCTGGCTTGCTTCTCAACATCCACAAGGAACCCAGCAATAGCCCTGCCGATGCAAAACGCGTTTCAGTTTGGTGGTCCGCTTGCTCCGCAGGTGCCAAGCGACTGGTATCCGTATCTTGAGGTCCAGCAGCCGGCGGCGGAATGACTTCTGCTCCAGTTGGCTCTTTGGTTTCGTTGGGTTTGAAAGGTTCCAGTTGAGGTACCTTGATCGCTTCGACTTTAACCTCTTCGACTTCTGCGGGCCGCACTTCTTTCCAATCGCGAATACCAAATACATCCAGCACCGTCCTATTGCCATCGCTATCCCGCTTGATGATCGCGTAAGCACCGGCCGGCTGGTTAGGATCGTTTTGCATCTTTGTCTTTTCACGTTCGATATCTTCCTGAGTCGGCGTTTTCCCTGCCTTAGCCGGCTCGATAACGATTCTCGTCTTTTCACTTTCTTCATCGACGCCGGTGGTCAAGACGATTTCGTACGTTGGCAGTTCCGCTTCGTCGACCTGACCATTTTCGTTGAGGTCGTCGAATTTAACCTCGTAGATGGCTACATCCACATTCTTCAGCGTGGCCGTCGGTAATTCGATGGTAGGCAGTGTTGGTTGCGTCAAAATAGTCGCCACCGTGGCAATCGGCTCGAATACGAAATTCGCGGGCACGACTAAGATCGGATCAGCCGGCCTGAGTGCGCCACCGGGCACCCCGAGACTTTTCACATTATCAATCGGCGCAGTAGCAACGGTCAGGTCTTTCGCTCCACCGTTCTCAAACAAAAACAAGCTCGCATCGCGACGCACGATCGCATTGGTCGGTAGCGCGGGATTCT
>JBBQRC010000394.1:0-5550 GCA_038215215.1 Pirellulales bacterium | reverse complement strand
CCGACCGACCGATTCTGCGTACTCTTAATCGCGGTCGTGTTATCAGCAACTCGCAGATGGTCGGTGAAAACGCTTAACGGTACCTCGGCGCCAGAATGCGTCACGCGCAGCAGCGCATTGGTACTTTCATTGGACTGGATATCGATAGCCTGCCCGTAGTTATCCATCCAACGCGTTCGGGAAGCATTCGAATCGACCCGGAGTGAATTTGTCTCGCTCCAGAGGATCAAGGAGCCGGTCGGGTTTGATATGGAGGCGGCCTGCACAGTTCCCTATGCATTTGTACCTGCATGCCGGAATACATGGGTGGCGTTGCCTGCGCCGTAATAATTCGTGCCAAAGGGCTCTGGATAGAATCGACTATGCCCGTCGGCGGCTGTGCCAAGATCGGAAATGTTCAGGCGACCGGCCATCGTGTCGCCAGCCTTGTTGACTGGCGTGTAACCGAGCCCGCACACAATCGTACTGTTTGACAGCATGGGTATTTCCCGCCAAGTGCCGTCAGCGGACAGATAATCTTCGTCGTTCACCGCATCGACAACCGGTTCCACCAACACTGGTCGGTCAGTCCAACCCATCTGATAGTTACTGCCACTGCCAGAGATGGCAACCATCGCGCAGCCAGCATCTCCGGGAGAAATGCTGGGGGCTTCAAACTCGTAGCCAGCTTGGCCAATCGAAACTGAGTGGTAGAGAGGCATGCTCAGGCTCTCACTTAGCCTTTACGGCCGCTAGCAGGGCTGACACAACCCACGACGAAGGAGGTGGAACCGCACTCAGTGCCACTTCACCAAATGCCATTAACTTCGGATGACATGCGGCAGCAAAGGGCAGAAGCCTTTGAGCCCAGCCAGCCGTCTTGTCCATGAAAGACTGCTTCATCGCCTCTGCCTCGGCGATAGGCATGGCAGCCAAAGCTTGAATCTCGGTTAGCATCGGTTCGATCACTTCATTGGCAATCGCGTCGCGCGACTCCTCAGGAATAGCCTGCAAGACGGTGTCAAGAACTTCATCAACGGTCGGAATTGGGTTGCCGTAGTTGTAGACGTCGCCAATGTGCGAATTGCTATTCTCGATCTTCGCTGCCGCTTGGTTGACGTTCCCATGGATGTTGAAATTTACGGTTGGCTCAGCGCTCATTTTCTATCATGCCCCCTGCTTGATTTACGTTTCCGCTAATGTCAATTTTTGTACCGATGCGACTCTTATTGATTTCCACTTCGATGCGTCGATTCGTTTCGCGATCCTCTACGTCAAGAATCAATTGCTTTACATCCGCGAAAGCAGCTCTCGTGACGTTGTCACTTGCGTCGATTTTGCGGCTGATAGTTTTTAGGACCCGAGTTGATTTTGCCTGGTTCTCCGCAATTTCACGTGCAGCGCGTGAAAGCAAACGGATGTGTAGTTCGCGGCTAATGGACCAAGCCAGCCCCGCGACAATAGAAACCCAGAATGCGACACACCAAGGATCGACGATCATCTCCTACCAATCTTGATGCAAGCGTTCAACTCACGTTTAGCTAGTTCGTTCAGTTGACAAATTCGATATCCAGGTAGAAGGATGCCTCTTAATTTTGCCAGTATTCGCAGCAAGGTTAATCTCCTTCTACTGACAGGTCGCGATTGCCCATCTGATCGACCAGCAACGTCTTGCTGTGTCTTGTTTTCTGCCACGCTAGCGCTCATCACCAACGCCTTAACAAAAAGCAATGACGTTTAAGCCGAGGGAAACCGAAACCGAAACTGTATCGATCCCTTGGGGCTTGCACCAAACCTTGTCCAGTGGCTGCGCAGCCAGCCGTTCACCGTGGCCAAAATTAACATCTGGGTCGGCGTTCACTGCGGGCTGTAAAGTTGCTACAATTATCGATACGCTGCCACGGAATTCGAATAAGGCCTTGTCGCTCGTCGCTGCGATCTGGGTGTATTGACCGGGGGGACAGTTGATGATCACCAGTTTTCTCCATGGGAGATGCGAGATGCTGTTGGGAGCCGAGCGTGAGTGAGTGAACACAGTTCCCTCGCCCCTGTACTCAGGGGAGAGGGTTAGGGTGAGGGGCCGACTAGGAGGTCATTTTGTTGAACAAAACTGCCGTTGGACAAGTTTCACCAGCCGCCGTTCGTGCCGCTGTAAAAATTGGCGAAATGCGAGGGATAATGGTCGACGAGGCCTCGGTTGGCTCGCTGCCCACAATGCGCGCTGTCGCAAGATCTGTTGGCATTGAATTTACCGAGCTCTACAACTTTGCGATGCGGAAATGCGGCTACAAGCCAACCCGTATCTGCAGGCGGATCTCGGATGAACAGGAAGAGGAGATTCGCGATCTGCTAAAAAGTTCGCAACTGACCACTCGCCAGATCGCCGCCAAGCTCGGGATTTCTCACACTTCGATCAAGACACGCAAACGTCGGCTGCAGCGCCAAGAGTTGATCGTCGCCAGCACTGAGCAGGATTTCGTCAAAAAAGAGCATCGCTGCAGTATCCACGGAGTCGTTGCCTATTCACCCTGCCCAGCCTGCGCCGCGGTGCGTGCTGCGCTCGAGACCAGGGAACGCGCTCTGGCAATGCGTAAAGTGAGAAACGAAAAGAAGGAAGATCTGCGTGGGAACCCACAATGAACCAGATCCCGAGCCAGAGAGTGCGTTGCGGCTGCTGCTTGCGAAAGAGACCGGCGACAAGCCAACGTTTACGCAACTCGAACAGAAAGCAGTTGACCGCTGGCTCGACGCGATCGTCAACGCTCGATTTACGGAGTTGCTTGCAAAACTTGATTCCGCTACGTACCAGCAAATAGCGGACATCAACAATGAGACTCTCAACAAACACTTGACCTACGTGGGCGTTATCCGACCGCCTCGCAGTAAGCTCCTGAACGCCATCGAGATCATTCGTGGTTTGCACTTGAAGATTTCTCACCTGGCATATTCTGGGGAGATAAACGGCGCTGGCAACGGTGATCCTGGCGCGAAGGGCAAAGGTGACTGCGAAAAGCGACGGACGGCAGACACGATCAAGGAGGAGCGAGAAATCGTTGAGCTGGAGATTGCCAAGCGCAAACTTGAAAAGGCAGAGCACGATCTAGCCATGAATCGACGCCAGTATATTTCGCGCGAGGAATTCTCCAAGAAGATGTCTTGGCTGGTCGGGAAACTTAAGACGCTGAATGTCGGGCTAACCAAAAAGCATGGACCGCTCGCCGGAAAAATGTTGCTCGATTGCTGCCAGTCGATTGAGGAGGATTTGCAAGCCGCAAACGACAGTGAGACAGCGTGAGTACCGAAGTCATCGTTGCTGAACGCTCAACACTCGACGAAGGCTTGATC
Source organism: Pirellulales bacterium (assembly GCA_038215215.1). Classification (GTDB taxonomy): domain Bacteria; phylum Planctomycetota; class Planctomycetia; order Pirellulales; family Pirellulaceae; genus Aureliella. The sequence continues at coordinate 2,226 of JBBQRC010000394.1, read as the reverse complement.
GAAGCGATGCAAGCTGTGCGGCGGTCTGAGATCCGCACACTGCGACAGTGGATGGAGCAAGAGATTATCATGCCTCCACCAGGTCCCCATGAATTCACCCGCTATGATTTTTCCATCCAACCGGTTCAAGGGCTGATCGTCGACGCGATCGACTCCTTCCAATGGACTGAGATATTCATCCTTGGTCCGTCGCAAAGTGGCAAGACTCTGGTTAGCTTTTGCGCGCCGGTCCTCAATTACACTACCGAACTTGGCGAATCGCTCATCCTGGGAATTCCAGACCAGACAATGGCTGACGACAAGTTTAAAGTCGACTTGTTGCCGGTTCTCGAGACGTCGCCCAAGATGCAACCGTTGATCCCTCACTCCGGTCCCGGCAGCCGCGGTGGCAAGATCAAGGATGCCATCACTCTCTCGACCGGAGTCCGCTTGCGCGTGATGAGTAAAGGTGGCAATGATCAACGGCGAGCTGGATACACGTCGCGAGTTGTCATCGTCACCGAGGCTGCCGGTTGGTCCGACGGGATCGCCAACAGCCGCGAAGCCAATCCGCTGGCTCAGTTGATGGCTCGCCAGGAATCGTTTGATGCAGAAGACCGAGTGCTGATTGTTGAAGGGACTGTCCAAGAAGCGGATATGCTCCCCTGGAATGCGCAGCGCGACTCAACCGCTACCAGAATTGTCAGTGAATGTCCCGTGTGCGGCGAATTCGTCTGTCCCGAGCGCGAGCAACTCGTTGGTTGGCAGGAAGCTGAGTCCAGCGGCGAAGCTGGCAGACTTGCGTATTGGAAGTGTCCTGAATGCGCCGGTCGAATTGATGAACAGCAGCGTCGCGGGATGGTTTCACAAGCGATACTCTTGCATGCCGGTCAGTACATTGACGACCACGGTCAAGTCGTTGGCAACGTCATCGAAACCAATCGCTTGTGGATTCGCTACAGCGCTTGGCACAATATGTTTACCACCACCGCAGCACTGGCCGTCAAGGAATGGCGACTCGCTCAGATCGACACCGACTCGCCCGACTACCAAGACGCGTTAAAAGCACTACTGCAATTCACCTGGGCAACTCCCTACACGCCAGGCCAGGAATTGGACGTAGAGCCGATTAAGATCTCCGATGTTGCCCAGCATGAGCGCGATGAATGTCCACGCGGTGTTGTTCCTGCAGACACCACACACTTGGCTTGTGGAGTTGACATGGGGCTAAAGACTGGTTGGTGGGTCATGCTCGCCGGAACAGAGCGTGGCGTAGTTCATGTCGTCGATTACGGTCCCATCGACGTGAACGGAAGCAAGGAAGAAAGTTACACCGCCGTTTACATGGCGCTCAAGAATTTCTACGAAGGCGCCATGAAAGGATACCGGCACGATAGCAGCTACGGTGGAATTATGTACCCGCAAAAGATTCTCTGTGATGCGAACTACATGCCCGACGAAGTGATTGCGGCCATCATTAAATTGAACGGACGCAGTCGCAAATCGGTGATGCAGCCCATCTACGGCAGTGGTTCCGGCCAATATTACGGTGCGAAATCCTACAGCTCCCCCAAGAGTATCGGGCGGTTGATCATCGAAGTCGGCAATAACTGGGACATGCAACTGGACAAGAAACGTAAGATTTTTAAAGTCATCGCCAATGTTGACTACTGGAAGCAAGTCGTCCATCGCGCATTCAGACTACCGCGGGGCAAGCCTGGCTCGATCGCGTTGTTCGCTGGACCCAACAACCAGCACAAGCAATATCGCAAGCACATCGTCAACGAGCAGATTCGCGTTGTAATGGACCCAGATAAAGGTGAAGTGAAAAAGTATTATCGCACCGGTGACAACCACTACTTGGACAGCACCACCTACGGCATGGTCGCGCTCAGCAAGCTGGGATTTAAACCATTTAGGATACCCAGTTAAAGTCACCGACTAAATTCGGCGATGCAATTGCGACTAGCGTTTGAAAGGAAGCGAGTTTTATCGGTTTGAGGGGAGCCATTTTTGAGGATGGCTGGACTGTTGACGGGACTCGAGAATTGATTTCCTCATTGGCGATCATTTCTGCTAGATTGGAATCAATCAGATTTACTTAAGTTTCTTGAATGCTTTGCTTGACCTCAGTGTCCATGCTTGTCTGAGTCGATTCTTTTCTTGTGTTATCAGATCGAAGGTCGTTTGAAAAACTCGCCGAGCTGAATGTCGAGTCAGCCACCGGAAACTCCAAAGAAGACGCTG
>JBBQRC010000393.1:0-5560 GCA_038215215.1 Pirellulales bacterium | reverse complement strand
GCTCATACTCGACCTTACCCGAAATCAGTTTTATGCGGCAACTACCGCACACTCCACTTAGGCAGCCACTGGGCAGCGAGACGTTGTTGGCCCGCGCCAATTCCCACAGACTTTGCTCGGGATCTTGCCAAGTGGCTGTGATGGCGCTGTGTTGAAAATCAACTTGGTAAGTCTCGTCGTGGGCAGGGGTGGTGGATCTTTCAGTGACTGGTGAACCGAACGACTCCCAATGGATGTGAGTTGTTGCCACCCCCGCGTTTTGCAACTGGAGGCGTATAGATTCCATCCAACCATCCGGGCCACACAGGTAGTAATCAGTGTTGGGACTGCGGGAGAATTGTTGAGCTAGCGCTCCGTCGAACTTACCGAGGTGAAATCCGCCGTGCGATTCTAGGCTCAGTGCTTCGATCTCGGATGGCTCGGCGCGACTGAAGAAGGTGTGCACTGTCAGCGATTCGAAGTCGGTTTGCCAGCCATGCGCCGATCGCCCCAAGGGCCAGTACTCGGGGTCAGTAACTTGATGAAGTAGGGTGACGCGTCGATCGGGCAAATGATCAAGTGACCAATGCAACATGCTCATCAGAGGAGTGATACCGACTCCAGCGGCGATCAATATCAATTCGTTGGTCGATTGGCTTGGCAGAAAAAACTGACCACCGGGACCACCAATGAGCAGGCAGTCGCCACGACCAATGGTTTGGTGCAACCAGGTGCTCAGGCCAGCGGAGTGCGAACGTGGGCTGTGCGCATCCACGTTTTGCAGTTTTACGGTGATGCGCCAGACCTGTGGATCTGGCGAACTCGACAGCGAATAACAGCGTGTGGCTTGGTAGGCTCCAGCCAGGGCGGGACGGACCATGACGTATTGCCCAGGTCGGAAATCAGGGAGTGCTTGTCCATACGGGTCGACAAGATAATAGGACCGGCAGTCCGCCGATTCTTGAACGACTTCCGCCACTTCCAAAACGCGCCAGGCGGTTTCGGACGACGAGGTGTTTGGCAAGCCGACTTGCGAAGCGAGTCGTGCGACTAATGACGATCGTTGCAAGGAGGCTTGCTGGCTAAGCAGTTGAAGGTGGCATTCCCGCCAGTGCGCACCGGCTTGGACCACCGTAACCGTGAATTGGGTGACGAAGAATGTGAGAAATGCGGCGGCAGCCAGGATCAGCCACCCGGAATCGAGCATTTCTTACTCCCCCCAACCTTGCGTTACGGACTTCCCAGACGAGACAACTCGAAGCCTAGCTCACGTGGGAGAGGAGGCGTGGAAAACGCGAAAAGAAACGTACTATCGTTGACTTTTTTTGATATAAAGCGTAGTTTTCGCTGCTAGCGAGCGAAAGTATGCCGGGAAACTGCTTGGTGGATACCAGTTTTTTCAGGTTACATCGGAAATCCGGAACGTGTCTAAAAAAGAAGATGACTGAACACGTGCTTAAAGTACTGAGCAATGAAGAGAAAATGGAATTGTGTCAGCAGCAAATTGGCTATCGGTTCCAAGATTCGCTGTTATTGTTGTCCTCGTTGACACATGCCTCTGGGGCGACCAATCGTCTGTCATCCAACGAGCGTCTGGAGTTTCTCGGGGATGCGGTTTTAGGTTTTACGATTTGCGAGTGGCTGTTTCAGCGTCATCCAGAGTATCAAGAAGGTGAACTGACTCAGATTAAATCCGCCGTTGTGAGTCGCCGAACGTGCGCCAAAATCAGTCGCAAACTTGGGCTGGAAGCATGTTTGATTTTGGGCAAAGGGATGCAACAGGCGACCGGGGTTCCCAAGAGCTTGCTGTCGGATGTGTACGAAGCTTTGATCGCGGCGGTCTACTTGGATGGTGGCTGGGAAGCATCGCGGGACTTCATCATTCGCACGCTGGTGGATGAATTGAACCAAGCGGTGCAAGGACACTCTATCGGCAACTACAAATCGGCCCTGCAGCAACTAGCACAACGCGATCACGGCGCCGCACCGTGTTACCGTTTGATCCAAGAACAAGGTCCAGACCATAGTAAGTCGTTCAAGATAGTGGCCGAAGTGAGCGGTCGTCAGTTCACCGCCGCGTGGGGGCGCAACAAAAAAGATGCTGAGCAGCGAGCGGCCGGTAACGCACTGGCAGAATTGCGCGGCGACGAAGCTCCGTTTGTAGATATCTAGTATTGAAATTTTGCGACTAGGCAACGTTGGCTGGCAGGCATTCTTTTTTGGCCGACTCTGACGCATAATTATGCCCTGGGGCGAGTGCTTCGACGCCGCCATGGGTGGGATCGAGTTGATGACCATGTGCAGGAACCCCTTATGATAGGCTAGCCAATTGCTACTGGTTTTTAGCGACTTTGTTTCTTGAAGGGCGATCGACTTGTCAGACATGCTCCCCCCATCGGAAATCGCAACCAAATCCCACGAAAGTGGTCTACATACTCGTATTTTGCTGGCGCTGGTCGTTGGCGCGACAGCAGGCTCGTTGGTCAATGTCCTGGTAGGCGGAAAGGAAGCCCTGTGGCTCAGCACCTTGATCAAATACGTGTTTGATCCCATCGGGCAGATCTTCCTGCGCATGTTGTTCATGACAGTGATCCCGCTGGTTTTTGCGTCACTGGCACTGGGAGTGGCACAACTTGGAGGCGGGCGAGAATTGGGACGCATTGGTCTCAAGACCTTCGGTTTTTTCCTGATCACCATGAGCCTGGCGGTCGCGATTGGTTTGGGCTTAGTCAACGCGATCAATCCGGGTACAGGCTTGTCAGAGGATACACGCACTTTCCTTCAAGAAAAGTACGGTTCCGACGCCAAGGCCCGCGCGGAAAAGCCCACGACTTTTGGGATTGAAACCTTGGTCAACATCGTCCCCAGAAATCCGCTCAAGGCGTTGGTCGAGATGGATATGCTGGCCGTAATTTGTTTCGCGTTGCTGATCGGCATTGCACTGACGCGGATTGCACCGCAACATGCACTGCAGATCAAGCAAGTTCTTGAAGGGATCAACGATTTGATGATCGTGCTGATCGGCTGGGCCATGCGATTGGCACCTTATGGAGTTTTTGCGTTGATCTTTTCCATAACCGCCCAGTTCGGTTTTCAGTTATTACAGACTTTAGGTTGGTATGTGGCCGTTGTGCTCGTCGGGCTGGCCATTCAAATGTTTATCGTGATGCCACTACTACTCGTGACGCTTGGCCGCTACAGTCCGCTCAAGTTCTTTACGCGTGCGCGGCCCGTGCTGATCACCGCGTTTTCGACTAGTTCCAGTAGCGCGACGCTACCGACGTCCATCAAGACCGCCGAGGAGCAATTGGGGGTGCACAGTTCAATCGCGGGGTTTGTGTTACCGCTAGGAGCGACCATGAATATGAACGGAACCGCGCTCTTCGAAGGGGTGACGGTCATGTTTCTGGCCCAAGTCTTTGGAGTGGAACTGACGCTGTCTCAGCAAATGATCGTGGTAGTTCTCTCTGTCCTCACTTCTGTTGGTGCTGCAGGGGTTCCGGGTGGATCGTTGCCGCTTTTGGCACTGGTACTGAACACGGTTCAAGTTCCCAGTGAAGGCATTGCACTCATTTTAGGCGTCGATCGCTTGCTCGATATGTGCCGGACGACACTGAATGCCACCGGAGATGTGGTCGCCACGGTATGTATCGCTCGGTCCGAACGACTGCTGCGGGATGATGCCGCGACTTAGCCGCAGGGCTCGCTCGTCCACAGGGCTCGCTCGTCCACAGGGCTCGCTTGTCACCTGAGAGGTTATCGCCTTCGGCCCTGCGTCTGGCGCCTGTGAGACCAACGCACCAACACAAAACGCCACTCCGCAGTGGAGTGGCGTCTCTGGACTTTAGAAAAATGGTGGAACGAACCGCACTACTGTGGGACCGTATTAATGGTCTTCAGCACGCGCGAAACGATTTTGTACGGATCGGCTTGTGAGTTCGGACGGCGGTCTTCCAAGTAACCCTTGTAACCGTTGTTAACAAAGGAGTGCGGGATACGAATGGAGGCACCGCGGTTGGCCACGCCGTAGTTGAACTTGTCGATCGACTGAGTCTCGTGCAGACCAGTCAAACGCAGGTGGTTGTCCGGACCGTAGGCAGCAATGTGTTCGTTGCTGTACTTTTCGAAAGCAGCCATAAGCTTCTTGAAGTACTCTTCGCCACCCTTTTCGCGCATGTACGCGGTCGAGAAGTTGCAGTGCATGCCCGAGCCGTTCCAGTCGCCACGAATCGGCTTACAATGGAGCTCCACATCGATGCCGTACTTTTCGCAGAGGCGGAACAGGAAGTAGCGACCCATCCACATGTCGTCGCCAATCTTCTTCGAACCCTTAGCGAAAACCTGGAATTCCCATTGGCCCTTAGCTACTTCGGCATTGATCCCCTCAAAGTTGATGCCTGCGTCCAAACACAGATCCATGTGCTCTTCGACGATTTGGCGAGCGACATCACCGACATTCTTGTAGCCGACACCGGTGTAGTACGGACCTTGGGCAGCTGGATAGCCGTCGGCGGGGAAGCCCAGCGGACGTCCGTTCTCATAAAAGAAGTATTCCTGTTCGAGTCCAATCCATAGGTCATCGGATTCATCGACGGTAGCGCGGAAATTCGAAGGGTGCGGCGTGTTGTCTGGCAAGAGAACTTCACACATCACCAGAAAGCCATTCTTACGGCCTGTGTCTGGATACAACGCCACAGGCTTGAGGACACAGTCAGAACTCTTGCCCTCGGCTTGTTGAGTAGAACTACCGTCGAAGCCCCAGAGGTCGAGATCAGCCACCGACTTGGGCGCTTTATCTACGATCTTGGTTTTGCTGCGCAAGTTGGGCTCGGGTAGGTAACCGTCAAGCCATACGTACTCTAGTTTGAATTTCTTGTCTGATGACATGGACACATTCTCTGTAAAGATTCGCACGAACGATAAGACATGCCGCCAAAACTAGAACTATCCTGGCTCAAAGTGTCCCTACACACTTTGAACTCAAGACTGTTCCGTCGCCGTCAGCGATTTCTCGGAACCGCTTACCAAGGTCAACTCGACACACCATCAGCCAACCGTCTGAAGTTCACACCCCTACCCAGTGGTGGACTTCAAATTTGTAACGCCCGACGCAATTGCGATCCGCAAACGATACAGTTGACTATGGAGGCGCAAAACCTCAGCGATGTCGAGCCATACACTAACACGCATTGTTAACGTGAGCAAGTTCCCCCTAAAATTCGCCCTCGCGTTACAGGTTCGCACCACCAGTTGCGGGTGGGGGACCGGACCTAGTGCGAGTGGGGAACAGTGCCTGCCGGTTGATTTCGTGCAACGCCAAAGCCCTGGTGGTCGACCCACTGGGGAACATTTGAAAGGCGAAGCCGTCCCGGCAAAGGGTATTTAGGATGCCTTAGAATCTGTTTTGCAGGCGGCTACTTGCTCTTTACTGCAGCCCTCTTCCTCGCAGTCCAGATCACACTCGGCAGCGGTCGTGTGTGTGTTCGCACTGCTTTCTAAGCTCGCACTGTTGTCGTGGTCGCTATGCATTCTCTGGTTCAGTTCGCGGCATGCCGTAGCCGGCCTCGAGCACAAAGAACAC
>JBBQRC010000392.1:0-5563 GCA_038215215.1 Pirellulales bacterium | reverse complement strand
GAATTGCCCACTTGGCCGGCAATGTGTTTCTATCCGATGAATAAGAGCCGCGTGGTGGGGGCGAACTGGTACACTGTTCCGTTCTCAGCCCGCAATGCGATGATGGCTGAACATGCCCAGAGTGGCATGGCTTTTTCAGGTCGCGTGACACAAGTCGTGACCGCCAGCGTAGGGCTGGATGACTGGGAATGGGGTGTCACTTTATGGGCTCGCAACCCAATGTACCTCAAAGAGATCGTCTACAAGATGCGATTTGACGAGGCGAGCGCCAAGTACGGCGAATTCGGACCGTTTTTTATTGGTTATCTGTCGGACGCACAAAAAATCGCGGAACACTGTCGCGTAGCTTTGTGATCCTTTCACCAGTTCCCCAATTCCCTCACAGCGGACATGCCTGCACCGTCAAAGTGAACATGTCTGGAGGGCTGTCTCTAGCACTGATGTCAGCGTGATATGTTCCGAAAATTCTTACGTTCGAAAATTCACCGGGCGACCATTACACAAGCCGATTTGGATTATGAGGGCTCTCTGACTTTGCCACCAAATCTGTTGCGGGCGGCTGATATCCAACCTTTTGAAGCAGTAGAGGTCTGGAATGTAACGCGCGGTACGCGGTTGGAGACTTACGCGATCGAGGGGGATGAAGGGAGCTTGGACGTTTGTGCCAACGGTGCAGCGGCGCATTTGATTCGCCCAGGGGATGTCGTCATCGTGGCGACATTTGCGTTTTTGACCGCTGCGGAGGATGTCACGCAGGTCAAACCACGTGTCGTGTTTGTGGATAGTGAAAATCGCATGCTGCGCGTTGGCCAAGAAATTCCTGGTCCGCGGCGGCGTGGTATCCCTGGAAAAACGGCCGACAGTTGTTGTTAGGCTGGTAGTCGAATTTCCTGCCTGATGCGGCCCACAATCTGTTCCCCGATCGAATCTCGCAATTGCGTTATGTGAGTAAATCGAATGTTGACACGACCTGAGGTAATGATTCTCGGTACACACAATCGCAAGAAGTGTGGCGAATTGCATGGCTTGCTTGTGCCGCTGGGGATTGATCTTAAATCGTTGGCCGAAGTGGAGCGACCGCTTGTGGTCGAAGAGACGGGCGGCACCTTCATAGAAAACGCCAGGCTGAAAGCGATTGAGCAAGCTCGACATCTTGGCCAGTGGACCATTGGCGAAGATAGCGGCCTGTGCGTTCCAGCTTTAAACAATGCACCCGGAATCTATTCAGCTCGCTATTCCGGCGAAGGGGCGACCGATGAGCTGAACAACGCCAAGTTGCTGGCAGAGATGAGTAGTCTGGAGGGGGATCAGCGGGCGGCCTATTATGTTTGCACGATCGCTTTGGCTGACCCAACGGGGCACATCCACCATGAGGCGGACGGCCGATGCTGGGGGCGAATTCTGCGTGAGCAGCGTGGCCAAGGAGGATTTGGCTATGATCCCATGTTCGAAATCCGCGAGTACCATCTGACGTTTGCGGAGTTGGGAATCACGGTCAAATCGGTGCTCAGTCACCGCGCACGCGCGCTGCAAAAGTTCACCCGGGGGTTGAGGCGATTATTCGCCTTAAGTGGATAGCCAAGTGTCAGCCAATTAATTTGGGTACAATTGAGCGGACGTGTTCGCTATCCACAGCGTGCTAGAGGGTTACGCTGATACGGCTCTCAGGACTACTGAGTTTGTGTTCTTGAAAGAATTTCGCCGCGAAATGATCAGCAAATGTCGATTACTGGTCGGATTGACAGTGGCCTACTTTGACAGGCAGGGACCTTTCGGTTATCATTGACAACGCGAGCGACTGTAACGGTACGTTCACCCACCAAAACCTCCCACCCCAAAACCGCTTTGACTTGATGGTTATCCCACGCTAAGTCTGAATGAAAAAGAAGCGGTTTCCATAATACACCATGCTGAATGTGACATTTGGCTAGGTTGATGTTGCACAGTCCATCGGCCCGTCCGAGTAGACTACTGCTCTTAATCCATCTTCCAATTTTGACTCAATTTGAACTAATGCGATGGAGTGATTCAACGATGAGATGCCTTGGAAACAATTTGTCCCGCCGCAACTTCATGACAGTCGGGGCTCTCGGGGGCTTGGGCCTTTCGCTGAGCGACTTTCTGCGACTGAGACAAGCTCATGCGGATCAAAAGAGCTACGATTTTATTCCGGCCAAAGCTGAAAGTGTGATCCACATCTTCTTGCCCGGCGGTATGGCTCATCAAGAATCGTTCGATCCGAAACCCTATAGCCCGCTTGAATTCCGCGGTGAAATGGGAACGATCAAAACCAAAACTGGCGAAATCATCAGCGAAACGCTGCCCCGCTTGGCTGGGATCGCTGACAAGTTCACAATTATTCGCTCGATGACGCACGGCGAAGCCGCCCACGAGCGTGGCACGCACAATATGTTTACGGGCTATAAGCCAAGTCCGGCGTTAATCTATCCTAGTTTTGGAAGCGTTATTAGCCACGAGTTCGGCGCGCGTAACAATTTGCCTCCTTACGTGTGCATTCCGAATCGGCCCAACGAGTTTGCCGGCAGCGGTTACCTCAGTTCATCGTACGGTCCGTTTAGTCTGGGTTCAGACCCTGCCAATGACGGTTTCCGCGTGCAGGACTTGAATCTGTCCGGTGGCGTTGATGAAGCCCGCTTCACTCGTCGTCGTGCCGCTTTGGAATCCGTGAATAAGCACTTTTCCACACGTCACAACGCGGACAATGTGACCGCGATGGATAGTTTCTACGAGCGCGCGTACAGTCTAATCAGCTCTGAAAAGGCACGCGATGCGTTTGCGATCGAAAAAGAAGACGCCGCGATGCGCGATCGTTACGGTCGCAACACGGCTGGACAGCGTTTGTTGTTGGCACGTCGTTTGGTGGAAGCCGGCACCCGCCTGGTCACGTTGACCTACGGCGGCTGGGATATGCACCAGCAAATCACTCAAAATTTCCGCAGTCAAATGCCCCCACTTGATCAGGCGCTCACCGCCCTGCTCGAGGACTTGGATTCCCGCGGAATGCTCGACAAGACCCTGGTGATGGTCAGCAGCGAGTTTGGACGCACTCCGAAGATTAACGGCGATGCTGGCCGAGACCACTGGCCCAAGGTATTCAGCGTGATGCTCGCCGGTGGCGGTATCAAGCGAGGCTACATCCATGGTACATCGGACCCAACAGCCTCCGAGCCGGACTTGGATCCAGTCAATCCGGCCGATTTGGCCACCACCGTTTATCACTTGCTCGGCATCGTGGCGGACAAGGAACTGATGTCACCCGGCGATCGACCGATTGAAATCGTCGACGGCGGCGAGGTCATCAAGAGCTTGCTCGCGTAACACAGCTTGTTGGTGGATGGAGAAACATGAGGCGTCTGCAGTCACTGTGGGACGCTAGCATGTGAACGAAAGAATTTTCGCAGATCGGTGAGCTTGAGGCGAGCCGACTGGCGAAGCGAGTCAGCGTGAAAATCACCAGTCTTGTGCACGGATGGCATGAGCGACGCTTTCAATAATGACGCTGTTGTTGGCTAAGGATTTCCGATACACGGACCACAGCAGCGGGGGGATGAACGTCGTGAGCAGAACTTTGCACCGCGCTTTTTCGTGGGCAGTGGTTTCGATTTTAGGACTTAGCAGTCATTCTTTCGCCGACGATCCGAGCGTGGCACTGCTATCGCCTCCTGGGCTTCAGCGGGGCACCGAGGTTGAGATCTTGTTCACCGGTGCTCGCCTGGCTGACGTCAAAGAGTTGTTGATTTTTCAGCCCGGGGTCGAGGTGACAGCGATTGCTGCGGAGGGTGACAACAAAGTCAAAGCCAAACTCAAAGTGGCCGCTGACTGCCCGCCAGGTCTGCACGCATTGCGACTGGTGACTGAAACAGGAATCAGCAATCTACGTTTCTTCGGCGTCTCGGCATTGCTTGAATCCGTTGAAGCGGAGCCAAATAGCGACTTCGCGACACCCCAAGCTGTGACGACCAATACGACGGTTAACGGTGTCGTTACGAATGAAGATGTCGACTACTTCTCAGTCGACTTGGCTGAGGGGCAAAAGATCACCTGCGAATTAGAAGGAATCCGTTTAGGCTCCGAATTTTTTGATCCGTTTGTGGCCATTCTCGATGAAAAGCGTTTTGAAGTAGCACGCAGTGATGACGCGCCATTGCTGCAACAAGATTGTGTTTGTTCTTTCACCGCCGCACGCGCTGGTAAATACATTATCGAAGTCCGCGAAAGCAGTTTCGGCGGCAACGAACGTTGTCAGTACCGCTTGCATGTCGGTGATTTTCCAAGGCCGCTGGTGGTGACACCTTCGGGCGGTCGCCCTGGTGAAAAGATCGAAGCGACTGTCGTTGATGTGTCCGGTGAGTCTTGGACGGAATCGATTCAGTTGCCTAGTGAACCCGGTGAATTTAATTACGTGGCCGTTCGTGATGGAAAGTTCGCACCGTCGCCGAACAAACTGCGCGTCGTCGATTTGCCAAATGTTCGCGAATCGGAACCGGATTCAGATCAGGCTAGTTTGGTGGCTGCGGATTGCCCCGTGGCTCTGAACGGCGTTCTGCAGGAAAAAGGGGATGTCGACTGGTTCAAGATCAGAGGTAAAAAAGATCAGCAATTCGACTTTAAAGTATTTGGACGCAAAATCCTCCGTTCACCGCTCGATAGTTGGTTGGAGATTCACAAGGTGGGCGGCGGGCGTTTGGCGGCCAACGACGATGCCGGTGGACCGGATAGTCTGCAAGCATTCAAATTCCCTGAGGACGGCGAATACTTGGTTGCCATTCGCGACCAATTGAATGAGGGAAGTCCCTTCCACGCTTATCGCATCGAGATTGCCGCGGCGACGCCGGGCTTGGCTTTAACACTTGATGAACTGCGTCGCTATGAATCACAAATTGTCGAAGTTCCTCAGGGGGGACGAATGGCAGTCTTGCTGCGCGCTCAACGCAAGAACTTTGGCGGCGAGTTGGGACTGAGAATGGAAAATGCGCCGCCGGGTTTGGAGCTGGCCACGCCGAAGATCAATGCCAATGACTCTTTCATCGCAATGATGCTCAAAGCTCCCGCGGATGCAGCCACTGACGGAGCCTTAGTCTCATTGATCGGGGAGACGCTCCCGGATGGCCCGGGAGTGAAAGGGCAGTTTGAACAGCGGACGATGCTGGTGCGCGGCCAAAACAACGTCGATATGTGGGGCCATGACGCTGATAGGATGTCAGTTGCCATTACTAAAAAATTACCCTTTGACATAGAAGTTGTGCAACCGCAGGTGCCTGTGGTCACTAATGGCAATATGTCCTTGATCGTCAAGGCGCATCGCCAAGAGGGGTTCAAAGAGCCGATTCGATTGCGAGTGCTTTACACTCCGGGTGGCGTCACCGCCAGTGCTTCGGCGGAGATCAAGGGTGATCAGGACCAAGTGGAGATTCCATTTACCGCCAATAGCAAACCAGCCTTCGGCCAGTACCCGATTACTGTGCTTGCCCGAGCCAAAGTCACCAACGGCGATTCGTGGTTAGCCTCGGAATTCATCAATCTGGAAGTTGCCGATTCATTC
>JBBQRC010000391.1:0-5575 GCA_038215215.1 Pirellulales bacterium | reverse complement strand
TCGCGGATTAGCGCGGGGTGCTGCGATTCGTTTTACCGATGCCGGGGCCGGTTCGGCTCCACTGATGGATGGCTCGTCGTGGGGACCGTTGGATACGAACCGCGACAACGTGCTCGACGCAGCAGAATTTGACGCCGTAGTGAACAATGCCTTTCGGTTCGATACCAATGGTGATCGTATCATTTCCCTTCCCGAAATATTGGGTATGCAAGCCGCTGACACGAATAACATGGGTGCGAATTCGCGATCCATGTTAGATACGGCGACCGCATTGGCGGTGGTTGCCGATCAGAGTGCGGCGCAGTTCGCCAAGAAACTGCTTGATCATTATACCTTTCTAAGTTCCGTATCGCGCGAGCAGTGGTCCACTTGGAACGACGCAACTTGGCAGCAAATGGATGACGACGGTGATTTGCAGTTGACCAAACACGAGCTGGAAAAGCTATCGCAGGTGGCTCCGCAGTTGGTATTGCAAGTTAGTTTTCCGGATGTGGCAACCGAGCGTGGCGGCAGCCTGACGGCGATGGTCAGTCCAGGAAGTGCGTTCGTTTGGGAATCTCGAATCGCCGATACCGGTCAGGCCAGTCGTCAAGATGTCGCGCTGGCTGTCGCTTTAGTGGATACTTATTCATTCTCGACGCGGCAAGCACTGCGCGGGCAACTCGCCACCGCACTCAACAATCCCCAATTGCAAGCACTCATTCGCAATCAACTACAGCTCAGCGAAGATGCCTTCCAAGTGCTTGATGCCAATGCCGATCAGCAACTCAGTGACGACGAATTTGAGCGCGTCTGGGGCTGGGTTACGGGTATCCGTGGCACGCGAGCCATCACGCGGTGGTCGACTACCACGACAGTGTGGTTCCAATTGGCCGACCGCGATGGAGATAGCCGCGTAACCGAACTCGAATTGCAGAAACTCGCAGAGAACTTGCGACTGCTGGATGCGAACGAGGATGGAAGAGTGACCCCCAACGAGCTGCCGTTGGCTGTGCGACTCGAGGTCACTCGCGCAGACGATCGCTTGGCCGGTTTAGCGTCTAGTCGAGGAACTCCGGAGGCTGCCCCAGGAGTGCAGGACTGGTTCGCGGGCATGGACAGTAATGGTGACGGTTTTATCAGTAAGGGGGAATTTATCGGATCTAAGGAGGACTTCGCCTCCTACGACTCTGACAAAGACGGATTTATTTCACGCGTTGAGGGTTTCAGCGAGTAGGTTGGTAGACTACATTAAGGTGGCTTTCAGTCTACATACTACACCCGGAGGGTCTGCGCGTGTACCTCTGTAGAGATCGCCCCCCGGTTGGTGAAGGCGCGTGGAGACCGTATGTGCTGATGCTTGCCCCAAACCATTTGAAAATCTTTTTGAATTTGCTTCGTTGACACACCTGGAGAAGTACTGGCTATGGCAAACATCTCGTTGTTGATCGCTGACGACCATCAAGTTGTACGGTTGGGGTTGAAGAATCTGCTGGAGGGGTCGAGCATTTCAGTGGTGGGTGAAGCCACCAGCGGTGATGAGGTCCTGTCCAAAGTTGCGACCCTGAAGCCCACGGCAGTGCTGCTCGATGTTCGCATGCCTGGCGGGGATGGTCTGCACATTCTTGGACGACTTAAGTTGGACTACCCCGAATTGCCAGTATTGATTTTTTCAACCTATGACAATCCAACTTATGTGGCTCGCGCCGTGGCTTTGGGAGCGTCAGGCTATTTGTTGAAATCCGACAATCGACAGCGGTTGGTCGAATGTATTGAAATGGCAGTGCGCGGTGAGTCCGTATGGACCCGTGAGGAATTGCGGCGCGTGACCGGAGCTTTGGCCACCCCACGCGTGATCTCGGATGTAGAGGTTCCTTTGACACAGCGCGAAAGCGAAGTCCTCCGCCAGCTAGCCAATGGTCTGACGAATAAGGAAATCGCCAACACGCTCAACATCAGTTATGAGACGGTCAAAGAGCACGTGCAGCACATCCTGCGCAAGATCGGCGTCTCAGATCGCACTCAAGCGGCGGTGTGGGCGGTTCGCAAAGGTCTGGTCTAGCTTTGCGAAGGTCTAGTCAAGTAACTAATCCGAAGCGCGCTCATCCCACGGCGGACTTAGTATTGGTTTGAATAAAACTTCGCCAGCTTGAGTAGCGAGGATCCTGCATGGGCATGACCATGGCCGGGTTACTATGGGGCTTGGCGGGTGTCTTCAGCAGTTTCATGCCAGCTTGTGAAGGGGTACGCCCCCCTTTGCGAGAGTTACATTGCATGCAACTGCAGACGATGTTCTCCCAAGTCGTTTTGCCACCGTGAGAGCGCGGCAGCACATGATCGAGGCTCAATTGGCTATGGGGTCGCGCTTGCCCACAGTATTGGAAACAATGATCGTCTCGAGCAAAGAGGTTTTTGCGATTAAATCGGACCGTGGTTTTGGGCATGCGGTCGTAGCGGATAAGACGGAGAATACGTGGCACTTGCAATTCGAATTGAACCGCTTGGATGTAATCTTCATCCGGCTGTTTATCGAGTGAGAGCAGCTGAGAGAGTTCGCACCAACCATCGAAGTCGTAACTCAAATATTGACCTCCCTCGATCGTGACGACTTCCACACAATCGCGATAGAGCAGAGTCATCGCACGTCGAACGTTGATCACGCGAACCGCCATATAGAAGCGATTGAGCACTAGCACGTTGCATTCCAGCGCACTTTCCGACATTCGCTTACTCCCAATTCCTCGAAACGAAAATTCGCTATCCGATGGCTTTCAGGTATTCAAGTTGTCGAACCCAGCACATATTTTCTTTCTCGACGATTGTGTCCATCCGTTCCCATTAGGTACACAGGCGACACCCGTTCCAGAAAATTGGATTTTTGCTGTTAACTGAGTTCCAAACATTCTAGCGAGCGGGCATCCCAGAAACCAGCAAGCAATTATTAATTGCCGATCGCGACCGCCGAAAAATGACGCCAATCGTAGTTCTCACGATGGGCGTCCTGTTGGGTAGCGAGTAGCCCAGTCTGGGCAGAACTCTTTCGGCCGCCGGCCTAATTTGCAAAGCCGGGCGTCACCAGGTAGCGAATGGGAAGCGTGGCATCGCACTGTTCGAGAACCAACGCTTCGGTATCCGCCAATGAAGTCATTAAGTCGGCGGCGGCTGAGAGGCCTAGGACACAGAGGGCGGTGGCACACGCATCGGCGTCCGCGGCAGTGGCCGCCAGGACAGTTGCGGAAATCGGTCCTGTCACGCTGTCACCGGTCCGCGGATCGAAGAGATGACTGCGTCGTTGGCCGTCCACGATGACATATTGCCACAGATCTCCGGAGGTGGCGATTGCCCTATTGATTAGTACCAAATGCCGCAGCGCGGGCTGATGTTGCTCGAGGGGTGCGACGGCGATTCGCCACCCGCTACGATCCGGCGGTGCGGCACCGCAGCGCATGTTACCGCTGATATTCACCAGGCAACATGTCAGCCCTGAGTCTTGCAACATGTGAAAGATTTGGTCGACGATGTAACCCTTACCAATCGCGCCAAAATCGAGCCGCAAGCCTTCCCGATCGAATCTCACCGCAGTCGACTGGGGTCGGAGGTGGACGTGAGCCCAGCCACTGCGCTGAAGTGCCGCGGCAAGCTGCTCTCCACTGGCGCGCTTTTTAGTGCGGCGTTCCGCCCGCCACACGTGGGAGAGGCTACCTATACTGGCGTCAAAAGCCCCATGCGATAGCTGGTACCAACGATCTGAGGCCTCCAGGACATTCCACAAATCGGGCGAAACAGCCACAAAATCAGTCCCAGTCGCCGACTTTGTCAGCCGCGAGGTTTCACTGTCCGGATCGTAATCTGTCAGGATGGCTTCTAGCTCTTGGGTGCGGGCTTGAGCTGCGCGCATCGCTGTCGCGACCAACTCCTGGTCACTAGCGAAAACTTTGATGGAGACTACAGTACCAAGTGCTGGGAAATCAAACTCATAGCCGGAAATCGACTCATTGGACGGCAACGGCGGTTGTGCAAACGTACCTTGGGCTAAAATCATGAGTAGTGTTAAGCATGACAGACAGAGCCCGCCGAAAAGCTGCTGCGACTTTAAATCCCTCATTCGATACTCCTGACCTGAGTAAGGTTGTCCGGGCACTTTTGCCCCGTAATCGATTATAGTAAGGGCTGGCTCCCTTCACAGATTCGCTCCATTCCTTCCCCTGGGTAGTTTCATGTTGAGTTCTCAAAAATGCTCTTGGCTTCAGCTGAGCGTTTTAATCAGTTGGTCGTGTGCCCTGCCGTCTTACGTGTCATTGGCCGCAGACAAGGTAGCACCGGTCGAAGTGAAAGATGCGGTTGCCGCCGATGAAAAGGAAATGAAGCCTTACGCTGAACTCATCGAACAAACTGATGTCTTGATCGACATGTTGCCGATTCCCGGCGGCAAATTTCTGATGGGCAGCCCAGCGAGTGAAGCGGGTCGCCACGACGATGAGGGACCACAGCACACAGTCGAGCTTTCCCCTTTCTGGATGGCCAAGACCGAAATTACTTGGAATGCGTATGACGTGTGGATGTCGGACATTGATGTCTTTCGTCGTAACGTCATGAACTTAAAAGCCTCACCGCGCGATGCGCTGGCCGATGTGTTTCAGCTCAGCCAGCCAACGAAACCTTATACCGACATGACGTTTGGAATGGGCAAGCGCGGTTTTCCGGCGATCTGTATGACCCAGCATTCCGCACGAACGTTTTGCAAGTGGCTGAGTGCCAAAACTGGACGTTATTATCGTTTGCCCACCGAGGCGGAGTGGGAATACGCTTGCCGTGGCGGCACAACCACTGCTTATTCCTTTGGCGATGATCCCGCACTGCTCGGCGAATATGCTTGGTTCAACGAAAACACCGACGCAGGCTACGGTAAGGTTGGCAAGAAAAAACCGAACCCATGGGGACTTTACGATATGCACGGCAACGTCGCCGAATGGGTCCTCGATCAGTACGATGAAGCTGGCTACCCCAAGTCCAGCGAGAATGTCAAAGATCCGCTGATAGTACCCAAGACACTTTATCCTCGCACCGTCCGCGGTGGTGGCTGGGATAAGGATGCTGCTCAATGTCGTAGTGCCGCCCGCGAGGGGTCCACGGAAGACTGGATCGCCCAAGATCCTCAAGCACCCGTGAGTATCTGGTACCTTACCGATGCGCTGCACGTTGGATTCCGCATCGTACGACCATTCCATGAACCTAGCGACGAAGAAAAAGAAAAGCATTGGGAATGGTCTGAACCCGTGCAAGTCGAACGCGTGGGCGCTAAGCAAGAATAGCTGCCCGGCTTGTCGGATTGTTTTGTGCACGTTGACTTCGCAGCACTCGCGCACCGCAGTTCGATTACCACAGTAACCTCAAGCAACCTGACTTACCCTCCCCCTTGAACCCTGTCCATCCCACCGGAGCCTTACCGATGACAAGTCCACTCATTTTGCCACAAAAATCACAACTCCATACGCCGGATTCCTCACGTCGCGGCTTTCTGAAACGCTCTACGGTGTTGGCCACGGCTGCTACAGCAGCTACCGCATTGACGCGACCGATGACCGTTCACGCAGCC
>JBBQRC010000390.1:0-5581 GCA_038215215.1 Pirellulales bacterium | reverse complement strand
CAGACACTCTAACCAGGGACGTAAGCGGTTGCTGCCTTAACCAGCAGTCGCTGCTATTAAGAAGCACAGTGGAAGGATAGCGAAAATTGGCCGCCGACCCGATAGCGGTTTTCAACCGGCCGCGAGACAGTGGACACATGTTGATTGATTCGAAATGCGGCGCATTGAGCTCGCGGTTATACGGCGACGCACCAGAGGTTAAATGGCCAGTGCAAATGCTCGTTCGGCAACAGCCACTAGGTTGGAGATTGACTTCGCAGCTCAGCGAGATAGGGTATGCAAGCATTAGCCTGCATAATCGCTACAAACAAAAAAGCTTAACTTGGCGGAATAATCGGAATATTTTGCCACGGCGTGCCGAAAACAAACATTGACGACGGGTATTGGATCAAGTATTCCCCAGGTCCGCAGATTGACTGCGCACAGGGAACACGAAATTCTGCTTAGCTTTGCAAATGGTGGTGGAGCAAAAGCAGCCCGTCCCAACTGCAGTTTCGATTCAGTGGTTCAAGCGAAGCGGTGCGATCCGCGAGTTTGGCCTCTGAATCGCAACTGCATTTGATTACCTCACAAAGTTGCCATCAGCCATTCGTGGCCAACTGCAATGGAGCGAGGTAGTAATTAGGGCCCCAAGCGGCGGCCTGAAGTCGGTTACAGATGGATCTGTAGGCCGGAGATCGGTTTCACCATCGCGAAGAAGGAGAGTCGCGTTGAGTCAGGACATTTCAAAACAGAAACGACGTTGGCTCGCAGCCCTTATTAGCGTGGCGAGACCCAATGCAGTATGGTTGATCCCGGCGATACTGTCGCCAGTGATTGCTACCGCCCAAGTCGGCAACACAGTTGCTCAATCGGTTCCAACCAATCCGGTAACCACTTCGCAGCCTGCGAATCCAACGGTCACCGCCGACTTTGTGTTGAGCTGGTTGAGTGCTGCCAACGAGCGCGTTGCTACGAACGACATGAAGTCGACTGCGACCGCTTTTGCCGAAGCATTGCGAGGACGACAACTTCTGGGTGCCCCAGACGCACGGGTGGAAGCTCGTTTGCGTGAAGTGGATAAATCACTCCTGGCTGCCGGCATCAAGAAGCAACAAATTGTCGATGCGATCAATGAGTTGGGGCCGGTCGGTGCGTTGCCAGCCAATGGCGTCAAACCGGCACTAAGCACGACCGCTGCTCAGCCTTCAGCTGCGCCGACTGCAAGCAACACGCTACCCGCGTTGCCGCAGTTGCCAGTGTCTACGGCTCAAGCCCAAGCGGGCCAGCCAACCGCCAAATTGCCGAACAATGCGCAGACCGCGATGACGCCGCCTGCCATCCTCAACAATCCGGTTCAGCCCGGCGTCTTCATGCCGCAGGTTGACCAGACACGCATGCAGCCAGCCGCTGCCGTGCAGGCTGCCAGCCAGCCGACGATTCCTACGCCGTTGGGGGGTGGCAATGGTGATGCCCTCTATCGCCGTGGTATCGAAGCCCTCAGTCAAGGACAGAGCAAAGAAGCTTTGGAACTATTCCGTGAAGCTTGGAAATACCAAGGTGAGATGGATCCACTGCTAAGAAATCAACTTCGCGAAAAGCTCAGCTTGATGAGCGCAGGCGGAACACAGTCTGAAGCAATTTCAGCAACTCCGCTCAACCCGCTCGAGCAACAGCAGTTGGCCGCTCGTCAACGCTTGATGAGCGAGATAACCGGGGAGATCGCAGGTGCCGAGGCCAATCGTGAGACTGAACCGCAGCTCGTAGCCCAGCGTCTGCAAGCGCTTCGTACCCGTGTTTCACAAGCGGATTTGGATGGTGCAGTCCGGAAGCAAATGTTAACCATCGTTGACCGGGCCATTACGTCGCATCAGATCTACATGACGCAAAACCAAGCGACGATCGATCAGAACATGCATAACCGTCAAGTGACGGAGCAACTGGCGACCGAAGACGAGTCGCGTTACAAGACAGAACAACAAGTTGCGTCGATGGTCGAGACTTATAATGACTTGATGGACAAAGGCAGCTTTGCTGAAGCCGAAGTAGTTGCGAAACAAGTAGGTGCGATCGATCCTAACTCGACCATCACCCGGCTGCTCGTGGCAAACGCCCGTAACGCTAGGCGGACCAAAGAGTACGAAGAGATCAAGGCTTTACGTGAAGACAAGAACGTCGATGCGATGATCGATGTGGACCGAGCCGCCATCGCCCACAGCGATGAACGCCCGCTGATCTTCACCGACGCCGAGGAGTGGCAGGATATCACGCGCAGTCGTTTGCGACTGGTGGCAGAGTCCCGTCGCGGCATGTCACCTGCAGAGATCGAAATTTGGGACAAGCTCAAGCAACCTGTGTTGGTGGACTTCAACGCCCGTCCGCTCACCGAAGTGGTCAAAACTCTGTCAGACATGACAGGCATTCTGATTCATATCGACCAACAAGGGTTGGCCATGGAGGGCTACACATCCGACATGACCATCACGCTCAGCCTCCCATCGCACATTACGCTCCGCAGTGCTTTGAATCTGATGTTAAATGCTCAAAACCTGGACTTTGTCGTTCGCAACGAAGTGCTAATGATCACTTCGGCTAGAAACACTGCCCAGGCCAACGTACCACGTACGTACAATGTGCGTGACTTGGTACTACCCATTCCGAACTTTGTCAGCGATTACAACAGCGGCATGGGTGGGGCTTTACGTAGTGCATACGAGACGATCGGACGTGGTCTGGTGGCTCAAACCGGTCCTGTACCGGGTCTCGCAGGCACCCCGCAAATGGCGGCGGCTTCGATGAATCCTAATGCCCCCGTACTTGGTCAATTGAACAATCAAGCACCGAACATGGGGCTGCCGGCGGGCATCCCACCGCAAGCGATGATGTGGGGCCGAGGGTTCAACAATGGACCGACTTACGGTGCGGGAAATATGGGTATGGCTCCCATGGGCGTCGCTGGCGCTACACCGATCCAAGGTGGCTCGGTAATCGCGGACTTCGATACGCTGATGATGCTGATTCAACAAACCATCGATCCTGACTCGTGGCTGCTCGCTGGTGGTCAAAGTACCATCACACCCTACCCAGCCAACCTTTCGATCGTGGTCAGTGCTCCGCAAACGACGCATGAAAAGATCACTGACCTGCTTGAATCGCTGCGTCAGTTGCAGGATTTGCAGGTCACTATTGAAGTTAAGTTTATCACCTTGACGGACAACTTCTTCGAACGCATCGGTGTGGACTTCGACGTGAAGGCCAACAACAGTGTCAGCTCGATTCCAAACCGATTCAATGGTCCTAGCACCACGGTTGGGATTTCGACAGGCGTGGATGCGGGCGGAGTACCAACCTTCACTTCGGACTTGAACCTGCAATTGCTGCAAAACGGATTTGCCAGTGCGATTCCACCATTCGGGAACTTTGACGCGGCGTCGGGTGCCAGCCTGGGTGTGGCCATCCTTAGCGATCTGGAGCTATTCTTCTTCTTGAACGCTGCTCAAGGGGACACGCGGTCGAACATTCTGCAAGCACCGCGAGTCACCATGTTCGATGGTCAAACCGCCTCGATTAACGACACGGTTCAAACACCCTTCGTAACTAGTCTGATTCCCGTGGTTGGCGACTTCGCCGTGGCACAACAGCCGGTGATTGTAATCATCAACGAAGGGACCGTTCTGAACGTCCAAGCGGTTGTCTCGCCTGACAAACGATTTGTACGGGTCACACTCAACCCGACGTTCTCACGCATCGACAATGTCAGCACGTTTACTTTTGAGGGAACTCGCAGCACTCGCAATACCTCGTCACAGACGGGTACCAACGTGCTCGATCCGAACGGCAACGTGACCAAGAACGATGGCGACAACTCGGTGGTTACCTCCGGTTCGACCGTGCAACAGCCGAGCGTGGCGTTCACCAACATCTCCACGACTGTCAGCGTGCCAGACGGCGGCACGATCCTCTTGGGAGGTATCAAGCGTATGCGTGAAGGTCGCATCGAGCGTGGCGTGCCGGTGCTTAGCAAGATCCCCTACGTCAATCGCTTGTTCAAAAACACTGCGATTGGTCGGGAAACCAACACGCTCATGATGACCGTCACGCCGCATATTATCATTCAGGAAGAAGAAGAAGCCAAATACGGTGTCACTCCGTAGTGCTCGTCGCCGCGTGGGGTAGCTCTCCTTCTCCCATCGCGATGATGAAGTTCGAAGCCCGCCAGGAGTTCTGCTCCTGGCGGGCTTTTTTTGTAGATGGCTGGCTTTATGCTAGCCATAGCATGACTTACAATGCGCCGCTTCGCAGATCATGGAACGCATCTGACCAGGTGTCGATTCGTGATCGGTTTGCCCACAGACATTTTGTGTAGGGCGACTTGCATGCATTATTTGTGGCTTTGATTACGGATTGAATCTAGGTCCTGCCGCTCGCCTTGGCGCTGCCGAGGCGGGCCATTCGAGGGTGACTGGAGAGAATTATGAGCGACTGGCCGATTGGCGTGTTTACGAGTATTGATGCTGGCTTGGGTGTGAATCTGGAAGTAGCACGCGAACTAGGGATACCAACGATTCAACTGCATGCTCCTCATCGTAGCACGCGGACGGCCGAAAACGCCGAGCGATTCCTGGCACGACTTGAAGAGCTTGGGATCCAGCTAACGGCTGTGTTTGGCGGCTTCGAGGGGGAAAGTTATGCCGACATTCCGACTGTTTCGGCAACCGTGGGGTTAGTCCCACCTGCGACCCGTGCTGCCCGGTTACAAGAAATGCGTGAAATCAGCGATTTTTCTCGGCTGCTCGGCTGCGATGTGATTGCCTTGCACTTGGGCTTCGTCCCACACGAAACCACTTCACAGCTTTACCAAGATGTGCTCGATGTGACGCGACAGCTGTGCGACCACGCCTCACAAAATGATCAAGCACTGCATTTGGAAACCGGTCAGGAAACTGCCGATGGCATGTTAAGATTCATCTCCGACGTGGATCGCTCCAATCTGTTCATCAATTTCGATCCTGCCAACATGATTTTGTATGGCACAGGAGAACCCATCGAAGCCCTACGTAAGGTTGGCAAATTTGTTCACAGTGTGCATTGCAAAGACGGCACTTGGAGCGATCAACCAGGAGTGACTTGGGGGCGGGAGGTCGCTTTGGGACAAGGTCAAGTCAACTTTGAACTCTATCTCAAAACGTTGCAAGAGATTGGTTATCACGGACCGCTGACCATCGAACGCGAAATCCCTCAAGAACCGGCGCGTCAAAAGGAAGAAATCGGCAACGCCGCGTCTTTGCTGATCCGTTTGCGCAAACAGATTCTGCAGGCTTAGAGAAATCGCCCTTAATGTGGTCGTCTAAACAGATTACGCGGGCGTTTCGGTGGAGAATTTCCCCTCTCCGACGCGCCGGTCGAGTCTTGCCGTAAAGCCCAGGCAGTCTCACTGTGAAGCCAAGGCACTGAGGATCGCGACATTGAAAAATCGTTGGTTCGCCGATAAGCCGGGTTCTGTGCGTCGTGACATCTGACGATCCCACGATGACGGTCATTTATCTATAACCGCAATTGCTTGCGGCCTTTAGCAATCTACCCGAGAGTCCTCCGAGCCGAG
>JBBQRC010000389.1:0-5591 GCA_038215215.1 Pirellulales bacterium | reverse complement strand
CCAAACTGGTCAAGTCGGACGCTGGCTACGTGGCTGCTACCCAGTTGTTGGCTTGCCTACAAATGTTGACAGTCGATGCTTGCGTGGCTCCCGATGGCGACTTAATTGTCGCTTGTCACAGTGGTCCGCCGGACTGGGGCACCGGCCCAACAGGTATCGGCAAGCTATTTCGGATCAAAATGACTGAAGCGGAGGTGCCTCGCCCCGTGATGGCCTGGGCGGAAACGCCACATGAAATTCATGTCGCGTTCGACCGGCGGCTGGCTCCGCTGAAGCTCAAAAGAGCCGGGGAACAAGTCAGTGTGGAGTGCGGCGAATTTGTGCGGGCCGGCGACCGATTTGAAAACCTCGTACCGCCCTACGCGGTGGTGAAACGTCAAGCCGCTACGCCGCGATACGAAGTGCCTGTGGCCGGAGTTTCGCTGACCAGTGATTTGCGGACCATGATCATCAACACAGCCGCCATGCAAGCGAATTTGCACTACGCGGTGACGTTGCCGCGCGAGCAGGCTGACGAAGCGATCGGCGCAAGCCCGCTGAACCAAACCGAAGTTGATCTCGCGCTGCACGGAGTGCAAGCCAGTTGGCGTGCCGCTTCGCAAGCCGCGGTTGCCCCTGAGACTGACAACCCGCAAACTACCGGCCAAGCTAATAGTGTTCCGCCAGGAAGTGTACAGTCTGAGGGTAATCAACCGGGGACGTGGACTGGTTGGCTACCGCATCTTGACTTGCAAGTGGCCCGCGAGCTGACGGTGGGGAGCGCGCACCACCAGCGGCTTTGGGAAATCGCGGATCAAGCTGGCGAACTCAGTTTGCGCACGCAACTCGACTTGCATCACCTGTTGCGACCGCTGGTGCAGCCCGGAGCGACGATTGATTACCAGTGGCCCGCGGAAACCGTCAGCGTGACCCTCAGTTCGTCGCAGGCGTTGTCGGTCACCGCACCGACGGCTCAAATCGAAGCGGACGTTGTAGCGGGCGTGCATCGTGTACGACTAGCTGTTTCAGGTGATGCGACAGATCTACTGGACCTGCAAATTCATTTGGTCAGATCCGATGCCAGTCCGTGGCAATTGTCGATTTCCGTGCACACAAACGAAGACACGCGACCGCGACCGCTGCCGTTGCATCGATTTCTGATGCCGTGGGTCCAGTCGCGGCAAGCCGATACGGAGCTCGATCATCAGCCGCCTGAGATCGCGGAAATTGCGGGAGGGAATTGGGGAAGCGGTCGTCGTGTGTTTCACAGCGAAGTGGCCAGTTGCTTTAAGTGTCATGCCATGGGTGGAATCGGTCCCAAGACGGGACCGGATTTGAGCAACTTGGTACACCGCGACTACGCCTCAGTGCTCCGCGATATTGTTCATCCAAGTTATGCGATCAATCCCGATTACATTGGCCATACGGTGTTACTGGAAAGCGGTCAGGTTCTGACGGGCGTCCTGCGCAGCGACCATGGCCAGTTAATGCTCGGAGATGACAAGGGGAATGTCACCGAGTTGAAGCCCAACCAAATTGAGCAGATGAAGATCGCCCAGGTGTCAATGATGCCCGCTGGTTTGCATGAGAAGCTGACCGCTGACCAACTCCGCGATTTGATGACTTTCTTATTGACCGCGCCACCCCACATGCCAATGGACGCGCCGCTGACCGCACCCCCGTTGCGATTGCCAGCGGAGGTAGCGGCCGCATTGGCTGGTTCGGCGGTGCTTCCTGAAGAACTGAAACCGCTGAATATTGTGCTGGTGGCAGGTAAAAAAGATCATGGCCCCGGTGAACATGATTATCCGGCTTGGCAAATTCAATGGGGGCAATTATTGGCTGCTGCCCCTAACGTAACAGTCGCTGCGGCTTGGGAATTTCCAACTGCCGAGCAAATTGAGGCCGCGGACATTCTGATTTTCTTTCAGAAAGGTGCTTGGAACGACGATCGAGCGTCGCAGTTAGACCGATATCTGGCCAGGGGCGGCGGTGCCGTTTATATTCACTGGGCGGTAAACGGCGATGAACGAGTGGCCGAGTTCTCCCAACGCATCGGGCTAGCCTCGCGCGGCGGCTCGATCAAATACCGGCACGGACCGCTGACGCTGGACTTGCACCACACCGACCATCCCATCCTCAGAAACCTTGACGCCTTAAAGCTGTACGACGAAAGCTATTGGTTGCTCACCGGTGACGTCCAAAACGTAACCTTGTTGGCGAGCAGTACTGAAGAAGCGACTGCACAACCTCAAGTGTGGGCTTACGAAAAGGGGAAAGGCCGCGTTTTCGTTAGCATCCCCGGTCACTACAGTTGGACGTTTGACGACCCACTATTCCGGATTCTTTTGCTTAGGGGAATCGCCTGGACCGCCCAAGAGCCCGTCGATCGCTTCAATGAGCTTGTTCCTCTGGGCGCACGGCTGGCGAAATAACCTTTCAAAAGACGACGTTTTTGCGAAAATGACCGAAATCGAATGACTGAAACCAAAATGCGGCCAAAAATTGAGCTGCTTGCGCCGGCGGGTAACTGGGAATGTGCGCGAGCCGCGGTCGAAAACGGCGCCGACGCCATCTATTTCGGCTTGGAGGTGGGTTTTAACGCCCGAGCTCGAGCTGCGAACTTCCACCTCGGGCAATTGCGCGAATTGATGGCCATGTTGCACCGTCAAGCGGTGAAGGGCTACGTGACGCTCAATACCCTCGTTTTTACCGATGAACTTACGGCACTGGAAGAAAGCGTACGGATACTCGCCAACGCGGGGGTGGATGCGGTGCTCGTGCAGGATCTCGGCGTCGCCCGCTTGATACGGCAGTTATGCCCCGAATTGTCCATTCATGCCAGTACGCAAATGACCCTGACCGACGCTAAGGCCATCGAACAAATTCGTGAATTAGGAATTGACCGCGTCGTCTTGGCCCGGGAGCTGTCGATTCGCGAAATACGTGAAATTGCCAGCCAGACTACGATGCCACTCGAGGTTTTCGTACATGGAGCGTTGTGCGTAGCTTACAGCGGACAATGCTTAACGAGCGAATCGTTGGGTGGGCGCAGCGCGAATCGCGGTCAGTGTGCGCAAGCCTGTCGTTTACCGTATGAGCTGTTTTGTGATGGCGAGCCGCGCGATTTGGGAGACGTCAAATACTTACTGAGTCCGCAGGATCTGGCGGCTCACGATCTTATCCCGCAACTTATTGATGCCGGTGTGTGTTCGTTGAAAATCGAGGGACGCCTGAAAACTCCCGAGTACGTCGCGAATGTTTGCCAGCACTACCGTCAGGCGATTGATGCTGCCTTAGCTGCGCAGCCCATCCAGTTGTCCAGCATCGGGAAAAGCGAATTAGAGCTTAGTTTTTCACGTGGTTTTTCCCCTGGCTGGCTTGAGGGTTGTGATCATAAGCGATTGGTTCCTGGTACCAGCAGCGCGAAGCGCGGCGTGTTGATCGGCGAGATTGAGCAGGTGCTCGACGACGCCGTGCTCGCCAACCTGACCGCGCCCCTGGCGACTGGTGATGGCATCGTTTTTGAAGGGGACCGTTTTGCGGGCAAAGAGTTTGGAGGCCGCGTCTACGAATTGTTTCAAGACCTGCGTCGCGTAGACCGGGTTGAAGACGGCCCCGCTGAGATTCGCATGCTGCGAGGTACAATCGCCAGAAATGCTTTGATCGGGGGGCTGAAAATCTGGAAGACCGATGATCCGCAATTGACCAAGCGATTGCGCCGGAGTTTTGACGGCGTAGACCCGAACAAACGTGTGGGCTTGGAAATTCATGTGGAGGTGATGGCGGGTGAGAAACTGAAAGTGGCAGTTCGTTGCGAGGATGGAATCGGCATCGAATTCGAATCGGAGCATGTTGCGGAGGTCGCTCGTAAGCACGCCATGACGCAGGAAACGTTGGTCGCCCAGTTTGGTCGATTGGGGGGAAGCGCCTACAGTTTGCGGACTTTGACGGCCAAGATTGAGGGTAACCCGATGGTCCCGCTGAGCGTTTTGGGGCAACTTCGTCACGAAATGGTGGAGCGGTTGGAGGTGGCCCGCATGCCTCGGCGACTCGCCTGTGCAGAGCACCCAGTTGCAGCGGCCGCGCTGGCGTTCGCCCACTCACAAGCAGTGACTGACGTGGGCCGGGTTGCTCAAGAGCCCCAATTGCACGTTCTCTGTCGCAGCCTTCAACAATTGGAACAGGTCATAGAATCGGGGGCGACGAGCCTGATCGTCGACTTTCATGATATTCGCCATTATCGCACCGCGGTCAACCTGGCTCATCAGGCCGGGCGCACGATTCAGCTTGCGACACTACGCATCCACAAGCCGGGAGAGGATGGGTTATTCAAAGCGTTGGCGAAGCATGCGGCGGATGGTTGGTTGGTGCGCAATCTCTCTGCTGTCCAATTTTGCCGTCAGGCTGGCATCCCGTTTGTTGGCGATTTCTCGTTGAATGTCACCAATCCAGTCACTGCCGAACAATTGATAAACTGGGGTGCACAGCGGTTGACTGCAGCTTATGACCTCAATCGGGATCAGTTGCTGGAACTCGCCAGTGGTACGCCCCCGAGGTGGTTGGAGGTCGTCATTCACCAACACATGCCGATGTTCCATATGGAGCATTGTGTGTTTTGTAGCGTGCTGAGTCCTGGCAAGAACAAATCGGATTGTGGGCGCCCCTGTGATCGTCACGACGTTAAATTGCGGGATCGAGTTGGCGTTGACCATGTTTTGCATGCAGACATTGGCTGCCGCAACACGTTGTACAACGGAGTACCCCAGAGCGGGGCGGAGGCCGTGGCACCGCTGCTGACGGCGGGCGTTCGCGATTTTCGTATCGAATTGCTCCGCGACACGGAAGCGTCGGCAACCGCCGAGCTGATTCAGTTGTATCAGGCCTTGTTGTCCGGCCAGCTTCAGGGGGCTGAGGTCTGGCAGCGGCTCAAGGCTCACAATCGTGTAGGTGTCACACGTGGTACGCTCGAGCAACCGCGCAATCCACTGGCAATTCTCTAATTGGCCGAGAATTCCGGTAGATTCTTCCTCGTACGTCTGGGTACTGCGGTGTACTATTCAATCGGCGTGAAGCGCGCGCTTGTCTTCGCCATTTATCTTATCGCCTAGAGCCCCCAATGTCGTCTTGTTTGCAAGTTTTGAATCAGCTCGGGTTCACATTTACTGTGTGGATTTTGGCCGCGCCTATCGTGCTAGCGCATGAAAATCCGTTTGGATTGCCTATTCCGGAAGATTTAACCAAGACGGGGGCGGTTTTTTTGCACGGTGGAGGCGAAGGGGTGTCCCCCGAAATTCGTGAGGAATTTCTGAGGCTCGCTGGAGGATCCGCTGCGCGCATGCTGATCATACCCTCCGATGAGTGCCAGTTG
Organism: Pirellulales bacterium; assembly: GCA_038215215.1. GTDB lineage: Bacteria > Planctomycetota > Planctomycetia > Pirellulales > Pirellulaceae > Aureliella. The sequence goes on along the minus strand of JBBQRC010000389.1, from coordinate 241 downwards.
GGCAAAGACGAAGACGGCGAACCACTGCCGATGATCGAAACGCTTGCGGACTACGAGCGGCGATTGTCCGGGCTCGGTCAATATGGACATTGGATTGCGCTGTGTCGAGAGGTCAACGCCGAATTTGGCTTTCTGTACCGGACCTACGAAGACAATGAAGAGACATTTTACGAACGGCTGGAGAACGCCACCGCAATTTGGCTGCCCGCCTACGATCAGGAGTGGTTGCCCAACGAGTTCG
>JBBQRC010000388.1:0-5598 GCA_038215215.1 Pirellulales bacterium | reverse complement strand
GCGCTACCATGGATTCAGCGAGAGGCGGCACTTCGGCGATTTCGCGATAATCCACTGACAGTTGATGCAACTGCTCGACGGTAAAACATTGGGCCAGCTCGGCGGACTGATAGAGGCCAGCATAATTTGGGCTAGTACCTGCATATTTGAGAACAGCCGACGCCTCATGCACTGAGATGAGCCCAGCCCCGGCACAGGCTAGCGCTGCCGCGGTGGGACTCCGATGCTTGCCGTGGTGACAATGAATATAAATTGATCCATCCATTTCGAGCACTGCCTTGGCGAGTTCCTGCGCTCGCCTGGTTGGCACTCCGTTGTACCCATGTGGCAAATGAATATATTTCATTCCAAACTGCCGCGCCAATTCAAGGTCGGGCTTCGCACTGTCAACGCTGATTAACGTTTTGACACCCAACTGCTGCAACTCTGCAAACGCCGCCGCGTCCTCTGGCAGACCGCCTGAAATCACACGCGGATGAATACGAATTGCATTCGGCAGATGCTTGCCAGGCAATCGCTCAAGTTGCATCGACGGTAATCGTGACTGCGGGCCATTCGACTGAGCGTGCACGGTCCCCAAGAGTGCAGCGCCAGCACAGCCTCCCAACAGCACGCACGCCAGTCGGATCACTCGGTTCAGTCGAAAGTACAGTTGCCGCCCGATGCTTATCAACGCGTGTCGCAAGATTGCCTCCGTAGAATACGGGATTTAGTCTAGCAGGTGTGGTCTCGGGATGGGTGTCGCTTGAAACCGCCAATCGACCAAATGCATTTCGACTTTGCGAAACCCGCGAAACTCGTTGATCACCGGGCGAAAGACGACATCGATCGGTTCGCTCAACTTTTCGAATTTGGGCATCCACTCTTCGGCTTGTCCGAAGGCAATTGCCCGCATCTGCTTGCCGTGTTGAGTCAACTGGACGCTTAGATGCTTGCCACTTTCGCCCAGCAGCTTTGGCTGTGACAGACTCACGCCAGTAGCACAAAAGAGCGGTCGTGGGTTTCCCATGCCAAAGGGGGCGAGCATGTCCAATTGCTGCATGGTTGCCAGGTCTAGGTGCTGCAGCGCGGCTTCTGCGTCCACTTTGATCTCATGTTCGGTGTTGAGAAAAGCGGCTTGTTCGGCCACCGCTTCGCAAAAGGCCGAGCGGAATGCAGCGACGTTTTTTTCTTCGATCCGCAGCCCTGCTGCAGCCGCGTGTCCGCCCCCCCCCACCAACCACATCATGCATTCCTGCAAGGCCTGATGCAGGTTCACGCCATTAGGACTGCGGGCCGATCCCGTACTGGGCTTGGTCCCCAGTTTGTCGAGGGCAATGAGCACTACGGGCTTGTGGAATTTTTCGGCCAGCTTGCCAGCGACGATACCGATGATGCCTGGATGCCAGTTCGGTGATGCCAACACCAAGGCTGGATCATCTTCCTGGGCATGTACTTCCTTAACCTGCTTGAGCGCTGCCAGGTGTATGCTGCGTTCGATCTTGTCGCGGTTGCTATTGAGCTCTTGGATATAGTCGACCAGCGCGGAGGCGCGATTTTCATCCGTGGTCACCAGGAGTTCGACTCCGAGCTGCGCTTGCCCCAAACGTCCAGCGGCATTGAGTCGCGGCGCCAGGATGAAGGCGATATCTTCGGCTTGCAACTCGCGTCGTTCGCTCAACTTGGTCGCGTCCAGCAACTTGCGAATCCCCAGCGAGGGCTGTCGCTGGAGCGAACGTAAACCATTTCTGACGAGGATGCGATTCTCATCCAGCAGGGGCACCACATCCGCGACTGTGCCGATGGCTGCGAGGCCGACAGCTTGCATTAAGAAATCGCGTAGCGTCTCACTCACTCGCGGTGTGCCGCAGTGCTGTTGGCAGAGCGCCCAAGCCAGCTTGAAGGCAACTCCCGCACCACATAAGCCGGTGAATGGATAGTTGTGTCCGGGAAGCGCAGGGTGCACAATCGCTTCCGCGCAAGGTAGTTCGTCACCCATGCGGTGATGGTCGGTGATAACTAGGGACAGTCCCAGCTCCTTGGCCCGCCGGGCGGGTTCCAGGCTGGCCACACCGCAGTCCACGGTAATGACCAACTGCTTACCCCGCTGCGCCAATTTCTCAATCGACTCGACGTGCAGGCCATAACCTTCTTCCATGCGATTCGGCAGATGATAACTGACCGACGCACCCAACAACTTGAGACACAAATACAAGATGGCCGTGGCGGTCATGCCGTCCGCGTCGTAGTCGCCATAGATGACGATCTCCTCATTATTCTTAATCCCACGCATGATGCGTTCACAGGCTGCCGTTAGTCCCGGCAGCTGCTCTGGCGGCCGCAGGTCGGTGAGCTTGGCCTCCAGGAAACCTTGTACTGCCTTTTCTTCGGTGATGTTGCGTTGCAGTAGCAGTTGTGCGACCACAGGGGAAACTTGGCAGCGGGCTACGAGATCATCGATGGCACGTTGGTCATGCTGGCTAAATCGCCACTTTTTTTGGAACGTGCTGCGTCGGGGGGGGAGCGAATCCGTAGCAGCTTCCACCGGAGCTGGTAAGCCTTGGGCACCTATTGAGCCTGGGCTCCCTTTTAAGCCTGGGCTCCCTTTTGAGTCTGGGCCACCCTGTGAAAAATTCTTCCCTGTCACAGCGATTCCTCCCCGCGTGATGGCCATCCGCCTGCCTGAAATTTTCTGAAGATCCTGATGGCGAGCAGCCTAAAGTCCAGGCTTGCTTGATCTGCATGAACAATCATTCCGCCATGCGCTGGACTTGAACTACTTTTCTATGGCCGGACGGATTGCAGTCCCCGACCGGTTGTTACAGTTTAACGCGCAAGTGAAATTCAGACGAGCGGCTACGAGAGGGCTCGCGGAGCCAGCCGCCCGCCGAAGATAGCCAGGGAAATCTGCCGAAAACCGTTCCGACCAGCTTGCTTGCAGCCTGCAGCTAGTTCTACTAGTAAGAGCTGTTTTGAAAGCCCTGGCAGGTGCGGTGGAATGCGCGTAGGATTGTCCTATTTCGCTGCACTGTCATCTTGGCTGCTGTACTTTTCAGCAAAACTGCAGCCCATGTGGGCCAAACGGAAATTTGCGAAGCTACAAGAGAAACAACGATGAGTCAAAAGGTCATGAGTGAGCCTGCTCACATGAATGAGGACGATGTTCAAGCCATCGACCGGCTGCGCGCTGCCTACCTTGGGCTGACGCGAGAACTCGGAAAAGTTATTGTGGGCCAAGCGGCGGTTATCGAACAGTTGGCGATCTGTTTGTTTGCGCGGCGGCACGCGCTGCTGATGGGAGTTCCTGGTTTGGCCAAAACCCTGCTGGTTAGCAAGCTGGCGGAAACGATGTCGCTGAAGTTCAGCCGCATTCAGTTCACTCCCGATTTAATGCCGATGGACATTACCGGCACCGACATCTTACAGGAGACTGAAGGGGGACGTCGCGAATTTCAATTTATCCACGGCCCTGTGTTTGCGAACATTATTTTGGCCGACGAGATCAACCGGGCTCCGCCAAAGACGCAGGCCGCCATGCTTGAGGCGATGCAAGAGTACCGTGTGACCGTACTTGGAAAAGCGTTTAAGCTCGACGCGCCCTTTATGGTTTTAGCCACGCAGAATCCGGTCGAACAAGAAGGGACCTATCCGCTTCCAGAAGCCCAGCTCGACCGTTTCATGTCGCTGATTGAACTCGATTACCCTAACGAAGAAGAAGAGATTCAGATCGCGCGGACGACGACCGGCGATGATCACGTTGAACTCAACCACTTGATGACCGCAGAGCAAATCATCGCACATCAGAATTTAGTTCGCCGCGTACCGGTGCCGGATCACATTTATGGATACGCAGCGCGACTGGTACGCAAAACACGCCCAGCAGGCTCCACGCGCCCCGAGTGGCTGCGGCCGCTGGTGGCTTGGGGAGCGGGACCCCGAGCGGTACAGAATCTGATTCTAGGTGCCAAAGCTAGAGCCGCCCTGCAGGGCAGCTACATGGTCCGACTGGAAGACGTAAAACACGTCGCCTCTGCCGTACTGACACACCGAGTCATCACTACTTTTGCGGCCCAAGCGGAGCGGGTGACCGCAAAAGATATCATCACTCGCTTGGTCAACGAATTTGGCGACGGTTGATGGACTTAAGCGACGATTAAGTACCGCGCCGGTTGCCGAACCAGTGGATGTGAGCACGCGGACAGAACCGCAGTTCATGTTGCTGGCACCAGGGTATCAACCATTCGGCCTGGCGATCCAACGCCTCGGGCAGGATTCCTTGCGGCATGAGGAATACGCGATCGCGCGAGTAGTCACTCAATTGCGACACGTATCGTAAGACCTCCTCGGCGTCGGCAGGTGCATCCACGACAAACTTCAGTTGATATGGATGGGCGGCCATGAGGGCCTCGACCACCTCCAACCGCTGGCGACGAGCTTGATGTGCGGCTCGCCAACTCCCAGCGGAAGCGGCTGGGGCGGAACTGGCTAGCTTCGGGCTAATCGAAATCAGGTCGCACTGGAGTTCCAAATAGATCGTGCCTGCCGTTTCGATTGTGATGTGTTTTCCGGCTGCACGCAAGTCGCGGCAGAGTTCTACCAAGCTGCGGTGAATCAGTGGCTCACCACCAGAGACCACGATGTGCTGGTGCTCAAGAGTCAAAGTCTGCTGGAGGATTTCTGGGATGGCAAGTTGTGGCCCTTCGGGGTTCCAGGACGCGAAGGGGGTATCGCAAAACCAACATCGCAAATTGCAACCGCTTGTGCGTACAAAAACGCTGGGCGTGCCGGTCAACAGCCCCTCTCCCTGGACACTTGCGTAGATTTCGGAAATCCGAATGGGTTTTTGTGGCGGCTTTAAACGTTGTGTCTGTTTCAAAAGTTCTGGATGCATGCTGCCAATTCTTGCAAGTTCATGTCCGTGCGTGAAAAACCAGGCCGACTAGTCGGCGATCGCTGTTTTCGAAGCCAGGTTGCCCCCGTGCGGGCGGAGGCAGTTGCAACTATATTCTTGGCGATTGCTTTTATTATTCTCATGCCGGTGACCACAGTGACGACTAACTTTCGCGATGAACTAGAAGTTTTTGAAAACAGTTTTCCTAACCGCGAGTACCACATCGAAATTCGCTGCCCGGAGTTCACTTCGATTTGTCCCAAGACGGGTCAACCGGACTTTGGAGTTCTGATCTTTCGTTACGTTCCTGATAAGCTGTGCGTGGAGCTGAAGAGCCTCAAGTTGTACCTGCAACGCTTCCGCAACGAGGGGATTTTCTACGAAAACGTTACCAACTGCATTTTCGACGACTTCGTCGCGGTCGCCCAGCCACGGCGGGCTTCGCTGGAAAGCCAGTGGGGAGCGCGCGGCGGAATCACCAGCATTATCACCGTAGAATATCGGGCTTCACAGCCCTCCACCTAGCAGCTTGTGCCCCACTATTGGTTGCTCGTCACGCCATGTCCATTTAACGAAACATCTTGGAGTTCCATCGTGAAAGAACCTACGACCACAGTTGTGCTGAGCGGATTTGCTGACGAAGCCGCAAACCAGAAACTCGCCGTGCAGCAATTCGCCGCACTCGCCGCTGCCGGTCTGCAGCACTATTCGATCCGCTTCATCGACGC
>JBBQRC010000387.1:0-5598 GCA_038215215.1 Pirellulales bacterium | reverse complement strand
GGGGATTCCTTGTGATCGGTGTCTGCTACAAACTGGTCGGTAACAAGCGACCGAATAACAGCGATTCGCCGCCGAACAGTGCGCTCATCAACTCCGAGCGCCACCGCTATCTCGCGTTGTGACGCGTTTTTCAAGAGTAGTTGCAAAAGCAGGTTTTGGTCGGCACTAAGCAGAGCATTCAGCTCTTCGATGCACTCGTCCGCATCTAAGCTAGACGGGGACTGCTTGACGAAGGCCGCATTGTCAATCTGATCAAGTGGCGTCCGCTCCCAGCCGCCGCCGCGTTTCGCGGCCGTGTCTCGCTCCAGAACTCTCGACAGTTTGCGACGAGCAAAGGTCGCCAGGATGTTCCAAGCCGATGCTGTACTCTGGAGCTGAACAGCCGGATTCCCGCCGGCCTGCGTCACTCGGAAAAAGCTCCCCATCGCGGACTGCACGACATCCTGTGGGTCGATCCCCCCGCGGAGTCGGCGATTGAGGCGACTAGCAATCAATGCGATTAGCCGTACATGGTATCTGTCCATGAGTACGCTTGCGGCTTCCTGTGAGCCCGACTGCCACAGTTCGACGAGTTCGCGACTTGCCAGGTTGGTTATTCCTGATTCCCAAATATCTTCCGATTTGATGTCCGCTTTCTCCACTGGTTTCTCACTTCCACCATAACCAATCCCGTATTCCACAATTCTAACTGGAGGAACCCACTCGATGTCGATGGTTGTAACCGAACCGTGCAAAGGCTGCAAAGACAAGTCCTGCTTAACCGTTTGCCCCTGTGAGTGTTTCTACGAAGACGCTGACATGGTCTATATTAACCCTGAGGAATGCATTGACTGTGAAGCCTGCATTCCCGAGTGCCCGGTGGAAGCAATTTTCCATGAGGACAATGTTCCCGCAAAGTGGGTTCACTATATTGAGTTAAACGCCAAGAGGTCGAATGAGTGTCCGCCAGCCGATTCGCCCTAGGAGCCAGCCGAAGCTTGATTAGGGCCCGAATTGTCACCCGAATCGCTTACCTCCTATTCGCGAGTGTCGTGATGCTACTTGGCTTGGCATCACGCCACTACCGCGAACAGTTACCCGCCATCGTTGGCGATTATAGTGGCGATACTCTGTGGGCGTTGATGCTGTATCTGCTGGTAAGCGTTTTTCTGGCTGGGCGCCCGCTTGCAACGCGAGCAGTGACTTCTCTGATAATCGCATTCCTAGTGGAGTTCAGTCAGCTTTACCACGCTCCTTGGATCGACAGCATTCGGCAGACCACACTTGGCGGGCTGGTACTCGGATTCGGATTCCTATGGACTGACCTCGTGTGCTACGCAGTTGGCGTCGGTACGGGCGCAGTTGCCGAATTCTGCAGCGTGCAGCTTCGAGGCAGAAACCGCGATCCGCTTTCCCAATAGATAACGTATGGCAGACGCTGCGCCGATCATGACTTGGGACATCCGCGCACGCACGCTCTCGGCCAAAACTTTTGCTCGATATATCAGAGGTTTTCCTAGGGAAAAACGCGTTCTCTCAGAATTTGTCGACCGCGTGACCTAAGGTGTCACGACGCTAGCTGATAGTAATAGTGTTGGGACGCGGCAGGCCAACAACACTCCGCCGCAGCAATCGAAACTCAAGGAAGAATCAAATGCTAGTTCTAAGTCGCAAAGTTGGTGAGAAGCTGGTTATCGATGGCAATATCACTGTCGAAGTCGTCCGCATCCAAGGCAACCGTATCACGCTTGGACTCGTCGCCCCTTCCGAAGTCAAAATTCTGCGTGGCGAGCTGAATCAGAAGCAATCCAAGACTGAAACGGCAGAACTTGTTGTTGAGGATGGACGACTGGTAGCTTGCTAAGCCCAAAATTGGGTGTAAAGAAAAACGCTATTAAACCCGCCTTCATGTTTATGTCTTAACAAGAACGTAGCGGAGGGACCCATGAGTTTTGGCGATACTGGTTGTGTCAAACTTAGATTGCAAGTGATAGCTCGTGCTCAGTGTCGATCATCCCCGTTGTCGTTTTGATTGAACTGCAAAGGATTCGGCAACTTTGCCTGGGCAAGTTGCTTCAATACAACAGGATCTATTTCTTCGTCAACGAATTTGACCGAGCCATCCACAAGACAGACATTGGCACCTCCCGAGTGAACACTACCGTAGCCAATCGAGCCACGCATGGCGTTATTCCAGCTACTGCGGATTCCCAACGTTGGATCACGCTGATTAGTTGGAGAACCCCATGGATCGAACGCTTTATTCACTTCCCCGAACATTATGGCTGTGGAATTCTTTTCCGATAGAGTTCCGCCAAGTGCGCTTGGGTTAGCTGCGACTTGAGCGAGACCAAAGCCTTCTGGCGAAAACAATGGATTGCCTTGCGATGGGCAAACGCTGATGCTTAGCACTCGTTTGAAATTCTCTGCATTCAACGAATCATTAAAGGGCCTATTTTTTACAAGTTCGTGTTCAAGCATGAATGGAACATACGGTGCGCAAGCGGTGATCCACGAAACGCCGACTGGTGGCTCTGTAGGATCATAGTTTGCTAGCCGTGCATCAGTACTTGATTGCACTTTCGAAACGGCAATTCCATCAGGGCTGTTTATGATCCAACCGGTTTGATGCACGACTCCAGCCATGGAAATACCTACGACGAAACCGCTTAGAATCATGATTAAAGCGGCTACCGTAGCCCCCAGGCTCCAGCGCCTCGAATGATGTTGATCGCGGGCGTCTGATGGCAATTGAAGTTGTTTTAAGCGATTTATGTGATCTGATAGCCAAACTGCGATGACATGTAGACATATGGCTGCTATCACAAATCCAACGACAAAAACTCCAACGCCTCCCAAGTCAATTTTAGCCTGAGGTAACACCCTGATCGAAATGCTAAGCCACCCTGTGAAAAGTTCGGTCGTGAGTTGCAAGCCCAGCAACGAACTCGCGATGACAATGAGGGTCGCAACTAGGGAGCCGGCAATCGCCAACGCTCTTCGAGGCCTAATCCAAAGACGCCTAGCCAAGATGACCAACCCAATCGCCCTAGACCGACTTACAAACACACCACTGCACACCTGCCTAATTGCTATGAGGATGCAGAGGAAACGATTCATACCAGCGGCATCTGTGAAGCAGCAGCATGGTGTGAAGGTCAGTTGACGCAGCGCAGGCGGGCTGGACAAAAAGTGATCGTGTTGCTCGACGGACAAACTGCATTGCTGGAAGAAATGGAAAAACATTTGGGCGAAAACATGATCCCTATTCTGGATATCATTCATGTCTCGAGCTACGTGTGGGACGCCAGCAAAGCCCTGTTCGGTACTCGCCCAGAACAGCTTACGTTCGCTCGCTCTCGCTTGTTGGAGATTCTCAAAGGTCGCTCGTTGTCAGTTGTAAAAGGGATTCGTCGCATGTCCACGCTGCGCGCACTCAAAGGCGAAAAGCGAAAGACGATTGAGCGAGCTTGCCATTACAGTGAGTCCAATGAGAAGCGGATGCGCTATGATGAGTACTTGAAGAACGGCTACCCAATTGCGACCGGCGTAATCGAAGGTGCATGTGGCCATCTAGTCAAAGATCGGATGGAACGAAGCGGAATGCGTTGGATCATGGAAGGAGCTCGCAGTATGTTGAACCTCCGAGCCGCATTCCAAAGCGATTACTGGACAGAGTGTTGCGAAAGCTATACAAGAAAGAATCGGCCCAACAACAAAACACTGCAATGGCTTCACAATTACCAACCCGCATGCCTCGCCGCCTAAAGATCCGGGTTGCCGGTTGCACTCCCAGAGAAACTCATCTCGTTGGTACGCCTCGTTGAAGGACGTGATTCTTTGAGCCTAAGTCGCGTACAATCGATCGCACTTAATTCTGACTGGCGACAACAGAGGAAAAACTGGAAGACCTAGTTGTTTTGCTAATTCGATCATCTGCTTGTGCTCATCTTGCGTTCAAAAGATCGACGTGTCCACCACATTTGCAGAGATAGAATTGGAAACATGAAAAGTAAGTACCAACACCAGGGTGTCCACTTAGCAAGCTTCTGAGTCTCCGTATTACCTAGGAACTGAATGCCGGCAAAGACAATAATCGTCATCACAAATACCAATCCAATCAAGAGTTGAATGGCGTTGTAGGCATCGAGGCGTTCTCTGAATTGCCATGCCAACAGAGCCAGGAAGACCGTGATAAGAAATATCAGGGAAGTTATTACGGCCAACGAATAGGATTTGTACCAAAATGCGATGGCACTCAGTGGTAGCATCCACGCTGTGGAGCCAGCACAGCTGCCAAACCAACCGCCAGCATTCCAACGAAATGCTTCATGGGAAATACTGCCGTCCGAGTTTTTCACTTGAGTCTGTTGTCGGATTGCATCGAGCTGTTGTTGAGCCGCGTGACGAATCGGTTCTCCCCTCAGTTTCGCTGCATCTGCTACCTGTTTGTAACCACGAATACATTGCCAAATCCAGACGAAGTTAAGCACTTGGCTCACAACGATCAGCGTGACTAACAAACGCCCATAGACGGTATTGTCTGCGATAATGCCTTGCTGGCGTGATGTCACTAGCATAACTATTAGAATTCCGAAGACGTTAAGTCCAACGGCGTATCGTAGTGCCTGACGTAAAATGAATTTTTGTTGGCTTTCATATTCGCAGTTCTTCCAGCTCATCCAAGTTCCGAAGACGCCACCTGCGATTCCAATCAGCGAGCCAAGAATCGCACCACTCACTGCCGAGCTTGCAGCAGCGCCCGCCGCACTACTTGACTTAACAGCGGTTGCGGTCGTCGTCGCCGCTCCAGCAGCATAGGTGGCCGACGGTAGAGAGGCCACTACCATCGCAGCAAACGCGGTTTTTGGAACGGTTGCCCGAAGAGTGGTGCGGATCGAGTCAGCCATTTCGGTCCGCAGCATGTCGCGTCCCCGCTTGAGTCGTTGGCGGATGGTTGCTTCACTTTCACCGAGAGCGATCGCAACATCGCGGGTCGATTCTTCGCAGCGATAGAACAAAACCAATGGCTCGCGATAAGCTTCCGGTAGTCGAGCGAGCATCGACCAAACCAATTCACGCTCTTGTTGCTTTGACATACTGGCCTCGGGGGTAAGTTGCTTATGGTCCGGTATTTCCAAAGCCATCTCGCCCAGGGCGCATTCAGAGCGTATTGACTTTGCGTTACGCATGGCGTCAATTGCGCGGCGACGGGCGATCGTGCAAATCCATCCGGGGAATTTTTCGGGCTCTTGAATCGTCGCCAGATTCTTCCAAGCCTCGATGAACGCTTCCTGAGCAATATCTTCGCTGAGCCCAAAATCGCCACACCTGCTATAGGCCACACCCGTGACCATCGCAGCATTCTGGCTAACCAGCATTTCAAAAGCCACGTGATCGCCCGTGGCAGCAGCTTGCACCAAATCAGCGTTGGATTGGGTCATCAATCAGAATTCTCCTCAGTTTCAACATTGTGCGGTCCGTGACTCGAGCCGCCAACGAGGAGTCGTAGTCCAAAAGCGATTTGTGACAGAATCTTCGGCGTTTTTCCTGTTCACCAATGTATTCTCTGAACGAACCTCATCGGATTCGGTAAATTTTCCGAAGCGCGTCGTCGAA
>JBBQRC010000386.1:0-5599 GCA_038215215.1 Pirellulales bacterium | reverse complement strand
GTCGACAAATTCCGACTCGCGCCGCTCCGCCAAGTACTGCTTCAATTGTGGGATGCCATCGCGTTTGCCACCATCCGGCAAAACCGCTTGCGTATCCACCTCGCGGCCCCCCAGGTCAAGGGTGCGCCGTTCACCGATCGGCCCGTAGCCCTCGAAGACGACGCCAATTGCATCAAAGCGGTTGTGGCATCCCGCGCAGCTCGCATGATCGCGGTGTTTGGCGAGCGTCTCGCGCAAGGTCAGTTCGCCGAGCTGCGATTCGTCGGTAGGTAATTCCGGCACGTTGGGCGGTGGCGCCGGTATGCGTTCGCCAAGCAGCCTACGCACTACCCAATAACCACGCTTGACAGGACTGGTTCGAAGGCCGGGCGCATTTTTGGTCAGAAAAACGGCCATCGGCAATAATCCACCACGCCCAAATTTTGCAGCGTCCGGTACTTCGACCCACTCACCATCCGCCGGTGTCACGTCCTGCATCTCGTAATGCTTGGCTAACGTAGCGTTTACAAAAGTATGATCCGCATACAGCAAGTCCAGGATCGAACGATCATGTTGCATCAGGTCGAGCAAGAATCGAATCGGTTCTTCGAACATGGCCGCGCGGAGTGCGTCATCAAAGCTGGGGAAACGCTGACGATCGACACTGTTATGTTCCTCGAAGCGACGGCAATCGAGCCAGTTGCCGCCAAATTCAACCGCCAAACCGCGGATCCGCACATCGCTGATCATCCGCCGCGTTTGCGCCAGCAGCACCTGCGGCAGATGCAACTGACCGGCAGCCGCTAGCCGCAACAGTTCTTCATCGGGGGTGCTCGACCACAAAAAGTAACTGAGACGACTTGCCAATTCGTAGTCGTCGAGCGGTCGCGAGTGCGGGCTGTCATTGAACAAGTCGGCACGGTAACAGAAATTGGGTGACATTAGCACGGAGACCAACGTGTCCTGAATTGCCTCTTCGTGCGTGAGTTGATCAACGTCGCGGAGTTGCCGATAGAAACCCCGTAGGGCCTCCTGCTGATTTGCATCTAAAGGTCGGCGATTGGCGCGGCTGGCAAACTCGATGATCCCCTGTAGGTGTTGCGGTTCGGCGGCGATGCGGGCTTGTTCGACCCAGCGGATCTGCGCGTTGATGTCGACAAAGTAGTCGCGAATCGCTTGTAGGGGAATTTCTTCGCCTCCGTTGGCGGCCGCTTTGGCGGTGTAAAGTTCTCCCAGCCTCGCGATCGCTGCTTCCGTCAGCGCATCTTTGTTTTCAGGTCGGGCAAAATCGAATTCCTCGTCGCGCATGAAACGCGAATCGGTCCGTTCGAACCACAAAAACCCTTGGTATTGACGCTGTGGGGCTGCCGCAAAAAAATCGAGCTCGCGCCACAAGTCATCGAGTTGCCGTTGCTGTTGTTCGTCGAGGATCAGTTCATAAAGCGGTTGATCGTCACGAAAATAGCCGGTCATGCTGTGAAAGCCAGCACTTAGAAGCCTCCCTTTTTCTTGCTGATCTTTAGGCACGCCCAAATAATCCCGACCACGTTCGGAAATGTAAAAAGCGTCTGGAAAAACGGAGCAAAACGCTTTACTGGCCGCGACAAAACGCTCGCGATTCTCCGGTGAAGGAACCACTGTTAACTCGAGGGGAGCTGGTTTTTTGGCGGACTTCCGTTTGGTCGGCGTGATATCTTGCGGCGGCTCATCAGCTGCCGCTGACTTTGCAGCCGCCGAAGTCGCCTCCAGAAAACTCAGATCGGGAAGACGTCGATGCTGTGCGTATTGAATATTCTTCCACAACACAAATGGCTGAGCTCCGTTGTGCACTTCGCGGATATTCAGATTATCAAACTCTGGAGCAAATTCCTGCCGCACTTGGACCACATACTCTTGCATTGCCAAGCACGCGTCACGCGTTTGCTGCTGCGCAGTCTGGCTCGAGAGTTCCGCGTTGGGTAGATCGCGCCACATGGCTTGCAGAGTCACCAGCGGACCAATCGTCGCCGCTTCGGTATTCAGAATGTCCCACACAGCCTGCAAGTACTTCGGGCTAACGGCTTGGGCACGTGCACAGTCCGCCAAGCTCGCTGCGGGCTGGCCTAGTGTCGCGCGATGTTGGTAGTGCCAGGCCGCCAAAAAATAGTCTGCATAACGCGTGGGCTGGCGCTCGTAAAAATCGACGATCCGTTTGACGCAATACTTATCGCGATCCGTATCAGTGACGACCGGGTGTTGGGCAAATTGCAGACCAGACGGTGCGAAGACCAAGTAGTCCGCGACCAGCCGCGCGGCTTCCAAATATTTTTTCAACAAGGCGGGAGACATCGTCAGCGATTCACCCGAGTTGTCAAAACCCGCTGCGTTGGCTGGATCGACCGGAAAGCTGCGCGTGGGACGGATATCGACGCCCGTCAAATCGCGAATGCTGTAGTCGTATTCTGCGTTGCTCAAGCGGCGTGGTAAAACCAAGCCGGGGTCACCAGCGTGGAGTTGCGCTTCGAAGCGGCGGAAATCTCGGATCCAATTCGTCAGTATTTGCCGCTCGGCTACCTCCAACTGCTTGGGCGCATCTGCGGGTGGCATCTCGTGCGCCGCCACACGGGAAAGCACTGTTTCCCAAGTCGGATGCGCGGCACTCACGTCGCTTGCCATGCGAAAGGTGGCCAAGTCCAGTCCAGCTTCTTGGGTGTCCGAATCGTGACAGGACAGGCAGTTGGCCTGGAGCAGCGGGACAATCTGCGTCTCGAAGCTGACCTGAAGCGACTCGTGGCTAGTCTCCTCCGCCATCGCGACATCACTCACAACATGTATAAATAGCAAGGCGAGAAAGATTGGACGCATGGACTTTCGCCGACGTAGGGAGGGTAAGGTAAGGTAGGCTCCCGTTTATTATAACGCGTCGGGGATGTTTGCTGAACGCAAATTGTTCCCCTAGTCGCTACTCGTTAGAATACGACTTTCGCGTTACTTTCAATCAAAACTGGCGATTTATGGTTATACAGTATGCCGTGGCCATCATTCCGGTAGCCATCTACTTAATTCTGATCGGTGTGACACGTCTTCGGCCGAGGCCTCTGGTCACCACTGGATGGCGCGACACCTTGACTCTTGGAATTGCTTCAGCCGGACTAGTGGCCGTTGGCCCGATGCAGCTGTTCACCCCCCCGCAGGCCCTCGAGTTGTGGCGATCTTGGGTTTGGATCATGCTTATCGGGCTGTACGTACTAGGGCTGACCCTCGTTTTACTGAGCGGCAAGCCACGTTTAATCGCCTACGGACTCGATGCCGGTCAGTTTCACGACCTGTTAACCCAAGCAGCGCTGAAGGTCGACGGTGAGGCGCGTTGGTCCGCCAATGTGCTGAGTTTGCCGCTCAGTGGTATTCAGTTGGCCATGGAAGCAACCGGTTCGCCGCGAGTCCATCAGGTTTCCCACGTGGGGTCACTGCACAATCTCGACGATTGGATGACGCTCGAACGCGAATTTGTGCGACTTGGTGGGCAAGCCAATTGTCCGCGATCTTGGGCTGGTTGGCCATTGCTGTGCCTCGGCTCTGCCCTGCTGCTGTGGAGCATTATTCCACTGATTCAACATCCTGCTGAAGCTTTGGCGCAACTGCAAAATTTCCTGGCCAGGTAAACGTCCACGCGCGCTGCTTGAACAACTGTTGATTCAGCGCGAAAAACTTGGAAAGCCCGATCGCGAGTCGCGAGTCAACAGCAGCCATCCGAAGGGGAAGCTTGATGACAGAGAAAAGCCCAGCCAATGCCCCCCGTCCATCAGGCTCGGTATCGTACGACAATAGCTCCCGAGTCGTCGTTGTCACCGGTGGCAGCAACGGCATTGGCAGAGCTATCTGTGACGCGTTTGCGGCCAGCGGAGCCCAGGTGGTGTGTGCCGATGTCGTGGCCCCCGATCACGCATCTGCTTCACCGCGCTTGGCGTTTCGGCTCACGGATACTTCCCGGGAGAGCGATTGCCAAGCTGTCGTAGACTGGACGATTGAAAAATTTGGTGGATTGGACGTGCTGGTCAATAATGCTGCCATCCAGCCTCCCAGTTCCTACGTCCCAGTGGATCAATTGGACGCCGGCAATTTGGAACACATGACCGCAGTCAACTTTTTTGGTTATGCGTTTATGGCCAAATACGCTTTACGCCAGATGAAGTTGCAGCGCAGTGGAGTGGTGGTCAATCTGGCCAGTGGTCAAGCCCATCGAACAGCCCGCCAGGTACCCGTGTACGGCCCGCTCAAAGCGGCCAACATTTTGCAGGCCATGCAGTGGGGTGTCGAATATGCTCGAGATGGCATACGTGCGGTTTCTGTTTCGCCCGGTGCAATTGATACTCCGCTGGTGCGGGCCTCTCTAGCTGCCCAAGGTGGTGCTGCAGAGTTGGCGAACCGACACCCGCTTGGTCGCATCGGTCAACCGGAAGAAGTGGCCCACGCGGTATTGTGGCTGACGAGTCCCGACGCCTCGTTCGTGACCGGCACCGACCTGGAAGTCGATGGTGGCTTGGGAGCCTTTGGGGCTTTCGCCGATCCCTACAACCCGGCGGCTGCCAACCGCACAGCCCCAATCAAGAAAGTTGACTCCAAATTGATCTAGCTTCGCTAGGCCGACCATGTTTGGGGGAAATAAAGGCCTTTGAGGTTCCAGTCTCGGTTGACAAAAAGGGTGCCACAGCTTAATTTGCGGGGCCTGATTTATGGCTGGCGGCTCGTGAACGAGTCGTAACAAGGACGCCAACTAACGAAAACGAACATATTAAGGGCTCGGGGCTATGGCCGTACCAAAGAGACGCCACTCCAATTCACGTACTAACAAGCGACGTTCGCACCATCACAAGAAGCCCAGACAAACGGGATTCTGCCCACAGTGCAGTACGTCTGTACCCACGCACACGGTTTGCCCAAAATGTGGATATTACATGGGCCGAACCGTGATGGAAATTTCGGACGAAGGCTAGAAAAACCTTTTTGGCTAGCTTAGACGTTGGCGGAAAGAATCGGCTTCCGTTGAATCGAGCTACCAGTGAGCTAAACTGCCGGTGAACCGTGCTGGCGGCAGGTGTCAGCGACATGCGCGAGGACGGCTTGATGCCGTCCTCATTTTGTTGACGCGTCGCACACCGTTGGCTGCCCCATTTTGCGGACTGACTGCGGTTCCAGGGCTACTACGGCTGCAAGGGAGTTGAAATTGCCTACTGCATTGATGTTTCCAGGGCAGGGAGCCCAAACAGTTGGAATGGGCGCGGAGTTGGCAGCCCGCAGTGCAATTGCTCGCGAGCTGTTCGCCGAAGCCAGCCAAGCATTGGGCTTTGATTTGTTGCAATTGTGTAGTTCCGGACCAGCCGAACAACTAAATCGTACTGAATTCTGTCAACCGGCGCTTTTTGTGCATGCCTATGCGGTTCTCAAAGAACTCGAGACACAACGTCCCGATCTCTGGAACTCGGTGGTAGCTGTCGCCGGTTTGAGTCTCGGCGAATACACCGCCGTTGCTGCGGCTGGCGGACTAGGCTTCTCCGAGGGAGTTCTCCTGGTTCAGCAACGTGGTTTAGCCATGCAAGCCGCGGCCGATGCTGTAAGCAGCGGAATGGAGAGCGTCATTGGT
>JBBQRC010000385.1:0-5599 GCA_038215215.1 Pirellulales bacterium | reverse complement strand
GCTGCAGGAGCAACTAAAACTGAACCGCCTGCAAAGTGACTTCTATACGGCGAGTTGCCACAAGTGGTTATGTGCTCCGCTTGGCAGCGGATTTGTGTATGTGGATCCGAAATGGCACCAGCTTTTTCAGCCTACGCGCCTGAGTTGGGGGAGGTTACAACCACATCGTCCGGAGACGTGGTCAGACGAGTTGCTGTGGACAGGCACACGCGACTACTCTGCGTACCTTTCCGTCCCCGCAGCCATCGAGTTCTTTGCGAAATTCGATCGGGAGAAACTGGACCTGCGCAATCATGCTTTGGCATGTTACGCGCGGCGGAAGTTGCTGGAAATTCACGGTACTGAAGCGGTAACACCTGAGGGGCGCGAATGGTTCGGCTGGATGGTTGGCGTCTGGCTACCCAATGCCACGACGAACTACGCGACCTTGCAACAGCGGTTATGGGAGAACTACTGTATTGAAGTCCCTATTGTCAAGTTCGGTGAACGTCATCTTATTCGCGTGTCGGCACATCTCTACAATTCGACTCATGATTTTGACTGGTTAGTGCGATGTCTACGACGGGAATTGTCGCACCCTATGTAAGTTTGCAACTGTGTCAGCGGCACGCTTTTTGCCCAGCAGTAAAAAACGATTGTCTTCAAAAAGTTGGTGTTTGTTTTTGATGAAATTCATCAGGAAGTGGCACAACTGGCGCCGATTAACCTTGCTGTCAGACGGTCATTACCTATGATGAAACATGTGGGCCTTGAACAGCCCGCACAAAAGAACCTCCGGCTGTCATTCCGGCAGAGGGACCAATACCTAGCGTTGGCCAAGATCAACAAGTAGCATGTGCAGAAGCACGCTCGATCTTCGCCAGTCTCGCAGCGGCTCCGCTTTTTGCCGCCAGCGGTCGGGGGATTCGAAAAAAAGGCCGCCAAGGATTCATTTCCTTGGCGGCTTTTTTCGTTTTCTTGATCGTAGTTTTCGAGATTTTTCCAAAGTGTCGCGATCCACTGAAATACCAGTTTCGCACTTTTTGGAGTGCTGCGACTTGTCGCAGCTTTCATTTTCAAGCGTGTGCAGCACCTGCGTATGAATCTTGAGACACCCCAGCGGACGCGACCCAGAGCGAAAACAGCCAGGCGGTTCTGGACGTTGAGGGAAAGCCAAAGCGGTGATGAATCACCGCACTCCAAAAAGTGCGAAACCGGAACTAAGCCCGCGACAGAAAATCGCCGGTGCGTGTGTCCACTTTGATTCGTTCACCCTCTTTGATGTATTCGGGAACGTTGACGGTAATGCCCGTCTGCAACAGTGCTGGCTTTGTGCGCGCGGTCGCAGAATTACCTCGCGACGCAGGATCACATTGGGTTACGGTCAATTCGACAGACGTCGGTAACGTCAGGCCCACGCACTCGTCTTGATAGATCAGTGCATAGGTCCCCTCGAGTTCTTCGGTCAGATAGTTCAGAGCATCACCCGCATCTTCCAAGCTCAGCGAGAACTGGTTGTAATCCTCTTGATCCATTAGGAAGACTGTCTCGGAGTCCTTGTACATCATTTTGACGATACGCTTGCGAAAATCCGCTTCCGGTAAATTGTCAGTACCTTTGAGCGTAAGGTCGGTTTTTTGCTTCGTAATCAGGTTGCGACCGCGAAATTTGTAAAGCGTAGCGGCACCGCGGGCGCTTGGCGATTGAACGGTTAACGACTCGATGATTAACGGCACGCCGTTGTCGACGATGACCGTGCCCGGTTTAATTTCTTTAGCCAACATGTTCAAAAGTTCCAAAAGGTTGTCGGAGCGACTGTACAAAATTGGGAAATCGATTGCCGCTCTAGTTTATCTGCGGGGAGACGCCATCAGTTTAAGCGGAGAGCGGATTCCCCGGTCGCTCAACAGCCAAACGCTCCCGACTGCACTGGTAGGTGAATACAGCGAGGTGATTAAGGGACCGTCCGCAATTAAACTTCGCAATTCAAAGTTAGCGGAAGGGCGCGAGCCCTCCGGTTTCTCGGCACCGGACGACTTGCGCCCTTCCGCTAAAACTGCAACTTATTTACGGATGATCCCTAATCGTAGCATTACAATCGATGAATTTTCCGCGGGTCGCACCCCAGCAGGCTATAGCAGAGCTTGACTGCCCCCCGAATTTAGGCCGGATGCACTTCCTACCTGGGCTGATAAAAATAGCTTGAGCTGATGAAAATCGCAACCCGACAGCGATTTTTGCAGGTGTGGCCTTTCACAGGGTTCTCGACCAGACTGTCAACTTTTGCCGAACTTGTTTTTCGCCACAGAAATCTAATGCAACAACTAGGAATCGTCTCTATAATCCCTGATAATAATTCCTGATGATTAATTCATCTCCAAATCGGCACAGCCAATTGGCCAAAACCAAGCTGTCAACAATCTACTCATGCTGCAGAATCAGAACTCTCGAAAGTTGCTCCTCGGCGAAGAAGCGCGTGATCACATGCGCGCGGCGGGGAAGTTTAATGCTCAACTGATGGACTTTATTCGGACGCAGATAGGGGTCGGGATCACCACGGAAGAGATCGACCAGTTCGTGCATGATTACACTCGCGATCACGGA
Organism: Pirellulales bacterium; assembly: GCA_038215215.1. Taxonomy (GTDB): domain Bacteria; phylum Planctomycetota; class Planctomycetia; order Pirellulales; family Pirellulaceae; genus Aureliella. The sequence continues at coordinate 3,016 of JBBQRC010000385.1, read as the reverse complement.
CATGCGCCGGCCACGCTGGGCTATCTTGGTTATCCGAAAAGTTGCTGCACCAGCATCAATGACGTGATTTGTCACGGAATTCCCGATAAGACGCGATTGCGCGATGGCGATATTGTCAATGTCGATATCACCTCGGTCGTGCATGGCTGGTTCGGCGACCAATCAGAGACGTTTTTGATCGGCCAGACGAGTGACGAGGCTCGCGCGGTGACGCAATGTGCCTTTGATTGTCTTTATTTGGCCATCGACGGGCTGCGGCCCGGTTGCACAGTCAGTGTGATTGGTGACGCTGTGGTCAACGAGGCTCATCGCCGCGGTTTTTCCGTCGTCAGGGAATATGTAGGGCATGGGTTGGGCGAAGTTTTTCATCAACCCCCCAACATTCCGCACTTTCCCGACCGTAAATCAAAGCAGCAGCGACTCTTACCGGGTATGTGTTTCACGATCGAACCGATGGTGAACGCCGGCACGCGTTATACGCGGCTGGATAAGAAGGATGGTTGGACAGTGCGCACGCGTGACACGTTGCTCTCCGCCCAGTTTGAACACACCATCTTAATGACCGAAAATGGGCCTGAGGTTTTAACGCTAACCCAAACCGGCCCACAACGTGGACATAAGTTCTAGTTGGCGACTGGTACTCGACGACGACTCGGAACCCATCACGACTCAACAGCACTCATCTTATTTCCCACCCAAGAGATCCTGTCATGATGAGTCGATTTTCGATAAGCCTGTCGCTGTTCAGCCTCTGGATAACGGCCAACTTGTATGCCCAGGAGGTCGATTTCAGTCACGAGGTCGTGCCGATCTTGAAGCAGCATTGCGTTGAGTGCCACGGCGGTAAGGAAGCGAAGGGAAGTTTCTCGCTTAACACGCGCGCGCTGCTCGCAGACTCTGGCCACATCGATTTAGACGTCGCCGAGAATTCTCTGCTACTCGAACTGGTGAAATCCGACGACTCTGAAGTGCAGATGCCGCCACGCGAGAAACCTCGACTAACGGCTGCTGAAATCAAGACTTTGGAACAGTGGATCGCGGCGAAAATCCCCTGGGAAGCTGGTTTTTCGTTTGCGCCATTGGCTTACGAACCACCGCTGAGCCCCCGTCGGCCGGAGTTACCAGATGCCATCGATGGACGCACCAACGCAATCGATCGAATTCTGGATCAGTGGATGGCGTCCAACGGAATCGCGCGACCCGCGCCCATTGACGACGCCACGTTTCTACGGCGAGTGCAGTTAGATTTGATTGGCTTGTTGCCCGAACCATCGGCTTGGCAAGCATTTGTGGCCGACCCCGCGGCCGACAAGCGGGCCCGGAAAGTGGACGAACTTTTGGGCGACAAGATCCCCTACGCCGATCACTGGCTCTCGTTTTACAACGATCTCCTGCGCAATGATTACAGCGGTACAGGCTTTATCACGGGCGGACGCAAACAGATCAGCAGTTGGCTGTACACCGCGCTGGTTCAAAACCTACCCTTTAATCAATTCGCACGTGAGCTCATTGCGCCGACAAGTCCGGCCAGTCAAGGCTACATCGACGGAATTCGCTGGCGTGGTGAGGTGAGTGCCGGGCAGACGGTAGAAATTCAGTTTGCACAAAGTGTGGCCCAATCGTTCCTCGGCATTAATCTGAAATGCGCTTCTTGTCACGACAGCTTCATCGATCGCTGGAAGCTCGATGAAGCTTATGGATTGGCAGCGATCTACTCCGAACGGCAATTGGATATTTATCGTTGCGACAAACCGGTTGGGCGAACCGCTCAGGCCGGCTGGCTGTTTCCTGAACTTGGGCAGGTCGACGCCAAAGCTCCGCGACAGCAGCGGTTGCACCAGTTGGCAGAATTGATGACTAGCGACAAGAACGGTCGTTTTGCTCGCACCATTGTCAATCGCTTGTGGTATCGGCTGATGGGACGTGGCATTGTGCATCCACTTGACGCCATGCAGACGGAACCCTGGAATGCGGATCTTCTGGACTACTTGGCCGTCTACTTGGTCGATCATGACTACAACATCAAGAAAGTTTTGGAGCTGATCGCAACTTCGCAGGCTTACCAAGCGCGTAGCGAAGTGGTCCAGGAGGCGCGGGAAATGAGTTATGCGTACGCTGGGCCGCGGGCGCGGCGGCTGACCGCCGAGCAATTTCTGGACGCGATTTGGCAAATCACGAACGCCGCTCCAACGAAGTTTGATGCACCGGTTTTTCGAGTCGAAACGCCAGACGCTCCCATTGCCAGTGAACCGCTGGCGGCCAAATGGATTTGGGGCGCGGCCGCGGCAATACCTGCAGCCGGTGAAACGATCGTCCTGCGTAAAAAGCTTGTTCTACCAACCGCACCACTTGGCGGCGGCGCCTTGCTGACCTGTGACAATGAATTCATCCTCTATGTCAACAATCGTGAAGTGGACCGCAGTGACGATTGGACACAACTGCATTCCGTACCCTTAAACGGACTTCTGGTTGCGGGTGACAATCAGATCGTGGTGATCGCCAAAAACGCGGGCAGCTCCCCCAACCCAGCAGGACTCTACTTCGCCGCTCAGCTCACCTTTGAAGGAGAGCCCCCCATGGCAGTTCTGTCGGATGGAAGTTGGGAATGGAGTGCTAAAGTACCGAATTCCAAGGAGGGGCGACTTGGCGGTTTGGCCAAAGATTTTGCTGCGGCACATGTCGTTCAGCCTGTTGCCGCTTGGACGGAAAAAATTGATGCGCCAGCCCAACAGATGTTTGGTCAACTCACCAACGGCAAATCGCCGATGGTGAGAGCCGCACTCCAGAAGAATTCCGCCTTCATGCGGTCGCTGGGAAGGCCCACACGCGATCAGATCGTCTCCATGCGTCCGAGCGAACTGACAACCCTCGAGGCGATTGATCTCGCCAACGAGGCCGAATTCGCTGTGACTTTAGACAAGGGCGCAAGGCATTTGTTGAATCGATTTGATGGCCGCCCACGACCTTTAATCGAGTATGTCTACCAATTCGCTCTATCGCGTCAGCCCACCGAGAG
>JBBQRC010000384.1:0-5617 GCA_038215215.1 Pirellulales bacterium | reverse complement strand
CCGCTCAGTCGCAACTCTGTTCAACGCTGGACGATGCTGATCTTATTAGTCGCACTGGCGGCGATCATCGCCCTCTTACCGGTACCGCAGCAGATCTCTGCCACGGCCGTGCTCGCACCCAGCAAGAAGCATGTGTATTACGCGACCGCACTGCGCCATACAATTATCGAACAAGTGCTAGTCAACGACGGGCAGATGGTCGCCGAAGGAGATCCTTTGTTACAACTCGCGGACGCCGAGTTGGAAAGTGACATACAACGCCTGACCAGACAGGACGAGCAACTCAAAGAGCAAATTAGATTGTGGAAGAATCTGAGGAATCGTGGCTCCTCCTCTGCGGAAACCGCGGCGAACGATTCTCTTTCTGCCAGTGAAATCAACTTCAACAAGCTTGTCGCCGATAAAGATCAAATTGCCGAGGAGCTGGAGCAACTCGTCACTCGCAAATCCGAACTCTCGATCACCGCACGGCAAGCGGGGCAAGTAGCTGCCTGGGATGTCAAGAACCGGCTGCTCGGCCGTCCAGTAAACCGCGGTGACTTGCTCCTGTCGACCTTCGAGCCAAACAGCGAGTGGTACTTGCAGGTTTCCATTCCTGAGCAGCGCGTGGGCATGATCGCTGACGCACTGAAAGCCGCGATTACCAAGGCACAGCGGACCAACGAGCCACAGGGATTGCGTGTCCGCTACTTTCTTTCCAGTCACCCTAGCCAACTGCTGGAAGGCAGGCTGACCGAGTTAGCCGAACAAGCCACGCAGCGGACCGCAGGAGACAATGTGGTCCTGGCAACGGCTCTGATTGATTCTCATTCGCTACCGTTGAGGATTGAAGGCTCCATCGCTCAAGTAACCATTGAGTGCGGCCACGTGCCAGCCGTCTGGCTGGTCGTGCGCGACGCCTACTGGGCCTGCTCTTCACGCCTCAAAATGCTGTGGTAGGCGGATCGCGTCAAGCCCTCGGTTGGCTCACATCACCGAGTCCGTAGGGAAGCGACAGACGACCATGCTCGTCACCATCGATCGCAGCGGATTCCACTCTCAGGGGAACTAACAACGAACTCAGCTTGGCCCCCGCAAGTCCGGTCAGACGCAGACTTCTGTACCGGTCGTAACGATTGATCCGCTGCATCGACTGAGTTGGGAATCGGCTCGCTCACGAATTTGCGTTTGGTTCGAAAGGCCTGCACCCCTGCGAGCTATAGAACAGAGTCGATAAGCCACGCGATGATACTTGACGCTCGGTAAAGTGCGCTGCGAATGTGGTCTCATGTTGCTGCGAGCCGCTTCGCACTATCTGGGGCAGCTTGGTCACCCGTGCCGCGCGCGACGGTCGTACTCCTACTTCCTACAGGTGTTCACTTGATGCAATTCAACTTACCATCCGTGAGAACGCTCGCGTTATCCATTCTGTTGGCCTCAGCGACCCGCGTTGTGGCACAGTCGACCGCCCCCGCTGAACTTGAATCCACCACACAGACTTGGCTGAAAATTGACGACTGCTTGCTCGACGTTGAAAACAAAGTTTCGGTGCCGGTTCAAGAGGCTGGCGTGCTGGCAACAATCGCAGTGAAGATAAACGACGTCGTGGACGCTAACCAACAGTTGGCCGAGCTGGATAGTAGCGACGCGGAGAGAGAATTTGAACAGCGACAAAGGGAATATGCGACTGCTTATGATCTAGCTCGGGACGAACTCGACATCAAGTACCACGAGAATTTGCTGCAGGCGGCAGCCTTGCAACTTGAGAAATTCGAAGCGCTTGGGAACAGCAACAGCGTTAATGAATTGGAAATCAGCCAGCGCAAATTGACGACTGAGGGAGCCAGAATTTCCCTGCACCGCGCCGAAAAAGCCAAAGATCGCGCCACATTAGACGCCTTACGCTTGCAAGTCGCGGTCAAAATGGCCGAAGCACGACTGCACCGCACCTCAGTGAAAGCTTCCTTGGCTGGCGTGGTCACCGAGATCTTCCAACATCCGGGAGAGTGGGTCCAAGTTGGCCAGCCACTGTTAACCATCACGGATTTGAAACATCTGGTTGTCCACGCACATGTGCCGGTTGACCAAATCGATCGCGCTCGATTAATTGGTGCCAAAGTTCGAATTGAATCGACAACCGACCAAGGTGCCGCGATCCGTTTGGCGGGCATCGTTACTTCCTACGACCCCCGAGTTACCAGCAGCGGTTTGCTCCGCATCCACGCACAGGTTTTGAATGTGATGTCGGATGGTCACTGGCAGCTTTTGCCAGGCAAACCCATTGTGCTGCACCTCGCCCAGCCCGAGAATTCTCGGTCCAAATTCGTGCAATATCCCGAGAAAGCGGGCGAAGCCTCTACGCAGTATTAGTCAGTAACCTCGCAGCGCAAGACAGTTTTTTCGCGATAATTGCCAGCCCTTGGCATCCGTAAAACAGGAAAACAGGATCAAATTCGCCGGTTATGGGAAAATGGAGGGCAACAGAAGGGAAGAAAGCGCTGTCACGTATTGATCAAACGTTAGGTTTTGTGGTAACCTTTCCCCTTGCACATTGCGGCACTCACTTGGCTGGTCGCGAACTCGTATTTAACCCTAGCTGTTTGTTGGAGAGAATCTCGTGGGAGTGAAGAAGACGGGCAAAGGTCGGCGAAAGATTGGCCGTAAGAAACGACGTATGCGCGCCCGTATCCGCCATCGCAAGAAATAGTCGTCACTAAACGTCGGCTGCTGCGCGATGACTTCGCCGGCTGGCTAGTGCTTTCCTACTCAAATACGAATTCGGCAGGCTCCCATCTGCCGGATTTCTTTTTGGCGGACCAACCAAAATACTTTCCCACGAAAGTCACATCGCGCTGGGTTAACTCTGTCTTGCAGTCATTCTGACCAGCAGTCATTCTGTCAGAGTAATGGGTTGGCGGTTCTGCTCCCGCAATAAGCGCCGAATCTGTTGCTCGTCCAAAACGCCCGACGCGTCCTGCATGACGGATGAGGCATCTCCAACCGCCGCACGGGCAGACGCGCGCCACATCTCAATCGCTTGCTGTTTAGAATTTTGGAGCTCGGTGGCCGGCGCAAGAAAATCGTAATTCAGCTCCGCCATGTTGGGCAAAGTCCGTAGCGATCGACCAGCCACCAATCGTACTGCCACACCACGTGCGCTTGGCCAGGTCCATGACACGCTTCGCAGGAAATCCCATACTCCACAACTTCCGTCAAGAAATGCTTTTGATCCAAGTCGAAATTCGGCTTGCCGTCCACCGCGTGGCAGGCAATGCAGTTCGAATTCCAGTTGACTCGTAGCCCGCGGCTATTGGGCGGCACCACAAACGAATCTTCATACGGGATCCAGCGCTGTTCATCCATCGAAAAAACCCAGGGAAAGATCCGTAACTCATTTCCCCTGAAGCTTGGTAGCCAATAGAACTGCATGTGATGAGATCCGGTCACCAGCACCACTTCGCGTTCGACCATTGGCACAGCCGAAGCAACCTCTGCACTTTTTCCTGCCAAATGACGCTCAAGTTCGATGTCCGGGTCGGGTGCAGTTACCCAAAACTTGTCACCGCGCCGTTCCACGGAGCACGTGATTCCGAAACGCGTTAATTTTCTGCCGTCAAACGGAGCTTGAATGCTGTCAACCGACGCGACCTGGGTCATCGTACGATGAAACGTACGATGCCAAGATTCGTCACTCTTCGCGTGACAGCGTCGACAGGCCTCTGAAGCGAGAAATTCACGTGCAGGAATTTGCTCCGGCAGCTTCCAGGCAGCCCTTGTAATTGGCGATGGTTCCGCGGGTGTTGATATTGAATCTGCAGGGGACGCCTGGGCCGGCAGAATTTCAGCATCGCGCTGTGAAGAGAAACACCCTGCGTTAGCAATCCACAGCAACACCAACAACGCTTGACACGCGCGGAAAGGGGGCAAACTTGAATGGTACGAACTTAAGAGCGAGCGCATGATGGTTGTGCAAGCAAAGCGATTGCGTTCGGGATATGGTGGCGGCAAAACAATTGTATTGCGACGCTGCATCGGCAAATGAATAGAACGCGTTGTTCGCCGCTTGCATTGCGAGACTATTCCGGATAGGTACTTTTTGACCGCGGCAACGGCTGTTCCGTTGAGGATTTCAGCACGATTGTTTCAGCTCGTACAACTTGTGCATGAGATTTGTCGGGGCCACGGCCATAAAAAACGTGCTGCGGATTAGCGAGTCGCTTGATCGCTTGTTCGACAGGGATTGGTTCGCCACCAATTGTCTCAAATCGCAAATCGGACAGTGGAATTGACTTTCGTTCCAAAGGACCAAAATATTCCCGCAGGTCATTGATCGTTCCGAATTCTCCTTCGGTCTTTTTCGAAGCAAAGGTGATTGTTAGCTGTTCGTAAATGGTTTCGGGAATGAGTACGGAAAGATTTGAAGCATCTTTTACGTCATGTTTCGCGATAACGATCGGCGGGAGCAGTTGCTTTGGTTGCCATATCGTTTCGTTGGCATTTTTTTGAGGCCCCTGTGAGAGGGCAGTTACGACACATGTAAACGCAATTACAACGGTCAAAAGTAATTGATTGCAATTTGAAAAACGATTCACTCAGTAAACTCCTCGAGTAAAATTGGAAGACGAACGTAGAGTTCACCGGCGGGGTGAGCGGGTTTGTAATAATCAAATAAGCCGTATTGTAAGCTGGCGGGGAGAGTGCGAGCAAGTTGGGACTGTCGCTGCAGTGTCGCTGGCGACCAGGGGCCCTCACTTCGCAGTGGGTGGAACTTGGCTAATGTACAGCAAGCGGCGGTTCATCACCTCGTATGGTGCAACTCTTTGTTGAAATGTCCGCTTCGCACCCGGTGGTTGCAATTAGGCAAGTAGTTACCGCACTCTTTACTTGATCAGGCTATGGGTATTTAGCAAGGCACGGCTGCGAACCCGTCCAGCGGATGACTTCTGGGACTGTACGTAACACCTGTTTGGAGAAGAATGTCGGCTGCAAAGCGTTTTCTTTCCGCGCGAGTGGTTGGCCTGTCGCGTCAGGCGGCATCGGTAAATGTAACTTCCAGGCAAGATCGTGAGAATTTACGGCCGCTCTGGACTGTGGCTGCGAAATGCCCTCGGTGACGAGTGAACTCGACGTCAATGCGACGCTGTCGGCTGGCTGTAGCCGTATCATGCTGCGGCTCCGTCCTCTATGCAGATCTCGGGCGGCGCACGTTGGCAGCCAGTACCAGCTTTAAGCCGTCGCCCACTGTGCACCACCTGCCAAGGTTGAGGCTCGGAGAAACGGACGCGCTTGCGCACCAGCGGCTGGCCGCAGGTGGCACACGTGCTCACAGAGCCTTTGGCTGCGTCAATGATTGCCCCCGGCGGTGCCTCAGCTTCTGGCTTGGTCGCTTGCGCTGCTGCGAACTGCTGAGCATCGTAGGGCTCTTGCTTCAGTAACAGCCTCGCTATGTTCAGCCGTCGCGTGCTACCGCTAGCGAACAATCCGTACGCCCGCACCGTATGCATGCCAGCCGGTGGGATGTGCTGTGACCACAGCTTCAGAAACGCAGCCACGGGCACAGTTTGCTGGGCTGGCACGGGCAATTTGCCATCGCGACGATCCAAGTAGCGAAAAGTGACTTGGCCAGCCTGCACTCGCA
>JBBQRC010000383.1:0-5628 GCA_038215215.1 Pirellulales bacterium | reverse complement strand
ACCGTGCGCCCATTGACCGTTTCAGAGAATTCGGTTCGTTTCCCGCCCATAAGTTTCGTGTCCATAAGAGGTACAAACATGCGTAAGAAGACCCTGCTAACACTGGCAGCCGCGCTAGTAGTCATGTCATCGATAGGCTTTGCCGCATCGGTCTCACTCGAAGGTGTCAAATGCATCATCGCTGGCGGCAAACCGGCCAACGCTGAAAAGTCCGCTACCTGGAAGGAAGGCAAAGTCTACTTCTGTTGCGACAACTGCAAAGGTAAGTTTGAGTCTGCCAGCAAGGAAGATAAAGCCAAGCTGGCCGCCAAAGCCAATCACCAATTGGTAGCGACCAAGCAATACGAACAGAAAGCCTGTCCGACCACAGGTGGTAAGCTGGACGCCAGCACCGCCATTGAAGTGGCTGGTACCAAGATTGCTTTCTGCTGCAACAAATGCAAAGGTGCTGCTGAATTGTTGAAGGGTGACGAGCAAGTTGAAAAACTGTTTGGCGAAGAAGCTTTCAAGAAAGCCAAGTTTGAGTTGGTTAAAGACAAGTAATCGTTGACCACCTCGATAATATGAGAGCCTAGTCCCGCCACCCTGTGGCGGGATTTTTTATTGATTAGGGATGTGAGTTTTTGGCGACTGATGCAAACCGACGTGAACAGCTCTGACTATGCCCTGCTCGACTTTGGACATGGTCGAAAACTCGAGCGGTTAGGACCGATTGTCTTAGATCGATGTTCGCCAGCCGCGGAGGGTCTGGAGAAACAGGAGCCGGGTCAATGGCGCTCCGCTGATCTGCGATTGGACGATCGCGGTCAGATCCTGGCGGGGAAACTTCCCCAACTCCCATGGCAGATTGAAGTCGCCGGCTTGCGGTTTGGTTTAGAACTTACGCCTTTCGGACATATTGGGATTTTCCCCGAGCAACATGTCAACTGGCATCAGTTGCGAAATCTGTCAACGAAGCGGCAGCACGACAACCTGCCGCAGGGGCTAAACTTGTTTGCCTACACTGGCGGCTCTACGATGGCACTGGCCAAAGCGGGGTTCCAGGTGGTGCATGTGGATGCTTCGGCGCCGGCCGTGCGTTGGGCGCGCGAAAATGCTGAACTTAACCAATTGCACAACGCACCGATTCGTTGGATCGTCGAGGACGCTCGCAAGTTTGCAGCGCGCGAGCTTAAACGGGAGCGTCGATACGACGTCATCGTGCTCGATCCACCCAGCTTCGGACACGGACCTGGCGGCACACGCTGGGAAATTGAACAGCACTTGTTTCCGTTGCTGGATGCTTGTCTGCAGTTGCTGAGCGGACCACACGCGATGCTCATGTTAACCGGGCACTCTGTGACACCCACGGTGCCGGAATTAGTCGCTTGGTTAAGCCAGCAAACGGAGCAGCAGGGAACGATTGTCGCGCAGCGGCTGTCACTCTGCGACACGCGTGGTCGGCAGCTTGACTGCGGTTACTGCGTACGCTGGCAAGCTGGAGAGAATTGCTGATTGGAGCCACACCTTAAGTGCCGCCGACGATCTCGAATTGAACGCTCGAATCGCCAGGTTTTACGATTTCCAGCATTACTTCCGGTGCTGCTTGGTCCGCGATTTCAATCCGCAATGTGAGCGCGTGTCGCCCTGATGGCAGTTTTGAACTGAATGACTGCTGGGAATCAAACGCTTGATCATCTAACCAAAGCTGGCTGACGGCATTAGTTGCCAGCTTGAATTCAAGCTCGCCAGGTTCATGGACCTGCAACTCGGCTTGCAGAATCACGACAACTGGTGCCGAACTCGTGCGGAGTTCATCCAGTGGCAAACTGCCTGAGACTTGGCTATAGACGCTTGTCCACTGCTCGGGCTGGCTGCTTAGGATCAACTGCCGAATGTGCTCGAGGTGAGGCACCCCTGCAATCAGCTCCGGGGGCGGGTTGTTCATCACGCGCCACCGCTGAACCACCGGCGTTTTGCGAATCGCGTACGCGCCTGGCTTGCCAAGCTCAGCGATGAATTTCGCCAGGTCGAGCGTTTCCTCGTGCGTTAGGAACTTGGTTAGTCCTTGAGGCATCATCGATTTCCCCTCTGCCTCCTCTTCGATATCGACCGACGCCATGGTGACGATTTTGCCTTGAGCATCTCGGACGACGACGCGATTGTCATCGCGGTCTACGACAACGCCGGTGAGTACCTTGCCGCTTTCGAGCACGAAAATCTTCGTGACATACTGTTCTTTAACAGCCAAGTTCGGATTCAAGATCGAGTTAATGATGTAATCCAGGGGCGAGGACCCGCCCACAGCGCTCAAATCGGGGCCGATTTGACCACCGGCTCGATTAATGGCGTGACACCGCAGGCAGCTCAAATCATTGCGACGAAAGATCATTTCGCCGCGGGCCGCGTCTCCCTTGGCAGCGACTTCTTCAGCCAGCGCGGCGACTTCTTCCTGGGTAGGCGGCGGTGGATCGCTAGCCACCCCAGCCACTTCGCTCAGGACAGTTGAAAGTGCTGGATCGCTACGGCCGACGGAGTACATGTACCGCAGAGCGGTCTTGGCCACATCTTGAGAAATTTTTGCCGTTTTCAGGCTCGCGGCGAGCGCGTCGGTACCATCCTTACGATCAAAAAACGCATTGAACATGGGGTTCAAGTTGTCAGTGGCCTGGGCGTCCGCCACGAGTGCGGCAGCCTGCTGGCAAGCGACTTGCAAATCCAGACTCACCAGTCCCGCTACGGCTAGAACGCGAACCGCTAGCGGTTGCTCGCGCTCGGTAAGCGCCAGCAACGTCGCTTGGCTATCAGTACCGCCAATCGCCACCAGCCCTTCGATGGCCGCCCGCTGAATCTCCGCTGGCACGGTTTTATTCGATGCAATTGATTGTAAGGATGTCGAGGCGGAATTCAGTTTCCAAGCCGCGGTTAAGCGGATCGCAGCCAGCTGCAGCCGCTTATCGGCTGCCTTGGTCAATGGAACGACCGCCTCTAGATCACCGCGGGGGATGATTTTCCGCGTCGTCGCCGCCACGGCCAACCAGTCGAGCGCCTGCGATCGCAGTTCAACGGAGAAACTCTCCGGTGCAATTAATTGATCGTAAATGACACGCAAGTCGTTGGCATTGCCACGGCTACAAATCATTTCCACCACGGTCCCTTGGCGTTCAGGCGGAAGTCTACCGCTCTTGAACAGCTTCATGACCGGTCCCACCGCGCTATCGTCCTGAGCGTAAACTTGGCTTCCCATAATTGCCAGCAAAACTACACACACAAAATTGATCGCGAATCGTGATTCGCGGTGAGACCCTTGAGCATTGGCTGCAAACATCGACACTTCATCCAAAAAAATCGCTATTACTTTGACTCGTTGAACTCTTTGACGCGTCGGTCCAGCGTCCGGTTGGTTTCGTTCAACGTGTGCTTGATATATTCGTCCTGATCGTAGATCAGTGATTCGGCCGAGATTTCAGAGGCCTTTTGAGCATCCGCGTCGGTGAAATAGCTGAGTGCCCAAACAGCTTGAAGCCGCACGCGCGCCTCCTCGTCATTCACTTGCGCCTGCAATAGCTCCAGTGGATTGGCAACGCGATCTCGCCAGTAGGTCAGCACGCGCGTGGCTGCGGCGCGGGCGCGTGACTCGGGCGATTTGAGCAATGTTGTGAGCAATGGTTCGTTGATCACGTTGTGACTTTGATGGAGCCAGAGCGCTTCGAGCAGGTCGTGCTGGTAGTTGGCGTGGTGCTTGTCCAGTGTGGCGATCCAAGCGCTGGCGGCAGCAATGACTTGGCCGGTGGGACGCCCCGAAAGTTCAATTCGTGAACGATGCCGAACACGGTCGTCAGGGGATTTCAGCAGCTTCAGCAATTGCTCAAGCGGTTCGCCCGCTATGGGCGCGGGCTTCAGTAGCTCTCTCTCCGCGTAACGTACGCGGTAGACGCGACCGTGACTGCGGTCGCGGCTGGGGTCACGCAAATTATGTTGCATGTGGCCAACGATCGGATTGTGCCAGTCGGTGAAGTAGATCGAGCCGTCCGGGGCAACTTCAATGTCGGCGGGGCGGAAGTTCGGATCCGATGACGAGACCACAGGTTCCATTTCGGTGGCACCGAAGCTGGAGCCGCTATCTTGTAATTTGTACTGGAGAATTCCTTGAAAACCAATGACGTTGAGCACCAGCAAATTGCCGCGATATTCCTCTGGAAAATGGCTGCTACTGAGAATTTCTACCCCAGCGCAAGGTCGCGTCCGCTGCTTGTAAACTTGGGGTGTTTGGCCATGTTTTTGCGGAAAATCGATATCACCGGAGAATAGCAGGGCATGGTAGGGCTGTGCGCCAGTGCCATCGTAGACAAAGTCCTGCCCCCACTTCTCGAAGGCATGACCGTGTGGATTGGCGAAACCGTAAGACACGTGGACCGCGAATTTTTGCGAGCGTGGTTCGTAACGAAACACGGCTCCGTTGGCCACGCGGCGTGGCGCACCCCAGGGTGATTCAACTTGTGTGTGATGGAAGGTCCCTTCTTGAAAGTAGACCGCGCCACCTGGATCGAGTGCAAAGCTGTTGGAGGTATGGTGCGTGTCCGCGGTATCGAGACCGTGCAGCAGGCGTTCTTTGACGTCGTACTTGTCGTCGCCGTTGGTATCTTTCAAAAACAGAATATCCGGTCCCTGCGCCAGAATGACACCACCATTCCAAAACTCAAACCCGGTTGGGTTGTGAATGTCGTCGGCGAAGGTCTTACAAGTATCTGCTCTTCCGTCGCCATTTGTGTCTTCCAAAATGAGCAGTTTGTCTGACATTGGCTCAGTCGGTTTCCAATGCGGGTAGGTGGGCCAAACGGCGACCCATAATCGCCCTTTGGTATCAAACGCCATTTGGACGGGATTGACTAACTCGGGAAACATCGATTCTTCTGCGAACAATTCGACCTGCATGTCTTTGTGCACCGTCATTTTGGAAATCGATTGTTCGCCGGTCAAAAATTCGTGTGGGCCTGGCTTATTGGAAATGACTGGGATCAATTCAGGCAGATTGGAATCATCGGCCTTAGCAGCTTTCCCTTGGGCTGTCGCCCAGACCACTTTGTCGCGATTCGCGGTCTTTACATCCAGGACATCGAGCTCACGTTGGCCGACCGAGTAATTAGAGAGCCCGTCACCATAGCCACCAGGTCCTTCCGAGAATTTAAGGAAAGCGCGATCACCGTAAGTGGAGTAGCCGTCAGTGACACGATAGCGATTAAACCAGAAGAAATTCTTCTCATTGACCGCCGCGCGCAGCCCCGCCAGCGTGGTTGAGAACGACGAGTTGCCGGCGAGTCCCTGTTCACAAGCCGTAGCAATGGCGACGTCACCCTCTTCGTTTTGATGAGCGCCATTGATCGTCAGTGATTTTCCAACAGGTCGCTCCCCCTGCGTGGCCGCAAAGATATCTACGAACGGTACATTTTTCTCTTTGGCCACACTGGCCATCGCGTCCGCATACATTCTCAGCAGCCGATTGCGCGCGGCGATGGCATCGCTTGACGGTAGATTGGGATCTTGAATGTATTCCTGTGCCGTGGGTGAAAAAAGCACGAGGCGCGGGGCAGACTCGCCGTTGTATTGTTGGCTGAGGACATGATCGATGAACTCAGACACGTGCTGTTT
>JBBQRC010000382.1:0-5630 GCA_038215215.1 Pirellulales bacterium | reverse complement strand
CACTGCGCAACCTACCGTTTCTAACGCGTTGGAAATCTCTGTAGGGAGCACAAGCACACGCTTGGCCAGCGATAGGACGCTAGTTACCCAGTGGTAATTACCCAGCGGTAACTAACCAGTGGTAACCATCAACGGGGCTACGGGCGATACAATCCGACTATCGCAAAAGAACGGCACCCGGCATTGGTTTCTGCCACCACCGATCTCGTTTGGCGCTTGTTGGCCACAATCTCGACGAAGTATACTAAACGACGGTTTTTGCGGGAGGCGGTCCCCGCTGTAAATTCTCTTTCGGAATGAGCTGACGATCTAAATTGTCACCATCGACGCTTTGGGTACTGGTGTACGTACCGCGACTTGGCCACATTCACCCAGCAGTGACCGAAAAAAGTATGCAGAAACCAGTACCAATTGCCATTATCGGTATGGCATGTCGATTGCCAGGCGCCGACGGACTGGACCAATTCTGGCAACTCTTAATGGACGGGCGGGCGGCGATTGGGGAGCTTCCGCCCGATCGGCTCGATCGTCGACTTTACTTCAGTCAAGAGAAGGGACGGCGAGGTAAAACGTATTCCACGATAGGTGGGATCATTCCTCAACGCCCCTTGGATCGTCGACATTGCCCTATTTCCGACGAGGATTTACAGGAAGCTGACGAGTGTCACGTTAACTTTTGCGAGATCGCGGCCGCGGCCATGCGCCACGCGGGATTGGATCTGACCGGATTGCCAAATAGCAGCACCGGAGTGTTTGTCGGCCATTCCGGAGGCAGTCCACAGACCTCCGAATTGGCGGTTGCCACGCTGGCCGAAGAGATGCTTGATCATCTTCGCGAAGTCGAAGGCTTACCAGCCGATCTTTGCGATCAAGTCATCGACTCCGTTGCCGCCGGTATCCGCGCTGACCGACCGCGGCGGCGTCCCAGTGGCCCGAAAACCGAAGCCAACGAGTGCGCTCATTTGGTCACCCGGACTTTTGGGCTCGACGGCCCCAGCCTGGTGATCGACGCTGCCTGTGCCTCGTCGTTGGTCGCACTAGCACTGGCAACCAATGCGCTGCGTCAGGGACAGATCGATATGGCGGTCGTGGGTGGCGCATCATTTTGCAAGAGTGACAGTCTCGTTCTATTCTCGCATGCCCATTCCTGCAGTGCGACGGGTTCGCGGCCTTTTGATGAGCAAGCGGACGGTCTGGTCAGTTCGGAGGGATATGTCGCGTTGGTCTTAAAGACTTTGCCACACGCCCTCCGCGACAGAGACATCATTCGGGCGGTCATTCCCGGGATTGGTATTTCATCCGATGGACGCGGTCGGAGTTTGTGGGCGCCGCGGCGCGAGGGTCAAATCAAGGCTCTGCAGCGAGCCTACGGCCACGACACTCTGCCTCAGTCCGTTCAGTACATCGAAGCACATGCTACCAGTACGCAGGTTGGTGATGCTACGGAACTCGAGACATTGCGGGACTTCTTCGGACCCCAAGTCGCGGGCCGCAAGTTACCGATTGGTAGTGTGAAGTCCAACATTGGGCATACGCTCGAAACCGCCGGTCTGGCAGGGCTCTTGAAGACGGTGCTGTCCATGCAGCACGGCACCATACCACCCACGATCAATCTGCAACAATTGAATAAGTCGGTGACATGGGCCGAATTGCCGTTTTACGTACCCACCCAAGTATCATCCTGGCCTGAGGTGCCGGCTGGCCGGCCGCGTCGTGCTGGCGTCAGCGCATTTGGCATCGGCGGGCTCAACGTGCATGTGGTCCTCGAAGAATTCCTGCCAGCGGCCGCGCAGTCGGTGGATAGCGTAGAGTCAGCCGACAACAACGCCATTGCCATCGTGGGGCGAGGAGTCGTTTTGCCGGAGGCCTTCCACGTTGCAGCGTTTGAGGAACTTTTGGCGAACGAACGCGGCGCGATGAGCGAGGCGTCTCACGACCGCTGGCGTACTGGAATTGGCATCGACCAACAGCAGCGCAGACCGTGGACAAGCCCGACCTGTTGCGGTGGTTTCATTCGCGGTTACGAATACGACTGGCGGCGATTCAAGGTGCCACCCAAGCAGATCGCGCAGGCTAATCCCCTCCAATTCATGCTGCTAGACGCTGCCCAGCAAGCGCTGGAAGAGGCTGGCTTGCACGAGCAGCAGTTTGATCGTGAGTCGACCGGTGTCGTTGTCGGCTCTATCTTCGGTGGTGATTTTGGCAATCAACTGCAACTTGGCCTCCGCCTACCCGAAGTGATCGATCGCTTGAATAAAGAGTTGCATTTGAAAGGACTTTCAACGAGTGACATTGGGGCAGTCGTCGAATCGTTTGAAGCAAGGTTCTTGCAATCCAAGCCGGCGCTGCTGGATGAAACGGGGAGTTTCACGAGCAGCACCCTGGCCTCGCGCATTTCCAAAACGTTTAACCTGCAAGGCGGAGCCCTAGCGCTCGACGCGGGAGAAGTCTCGTCGTTGGCGGCCGTTGACGTAGCCTCCAATCTGCTACGCAGCGGCATGTGCTCGATGATTCTGTGCGCCGGTGCGCAACGGTCGATGGACCTCGCCGCCTACGAATCTACGGCGATTTCCGGTCGCTTGCTCGGACCATCCAACCCCCAGGGCTTTCTCCCAGGCGAAGGAGTGGTAGTTGTACTGCTCAAGCGTTTAGCGGATGCCCAGCGGGATGGTAATAAAATCCTTGGTGTTATTCATGGCGTGGGAGTGGCCCACCGAGCGGGTTCGCAGCCAGCGCAGGCCGTGGCTGCGCAGCGCGCACTGCGAAGTTCGGCGTGCACGGCGTTAGAGGTGACGCATTATGAATTGGGTGGTGGCACGCAAACTATGTCCGATACGGAAAGGGGAGCGGTGGGCTCAGTCTACGGTCAACTCCACGAGTCGACGCCCACGCTGATCGCTCAGATCGGTCATACCCAAGCCACCCATGGGCTGGCAGCGATCGTGCGGGCCACGTTGAACCAAGACCACAACCGTATTACGGCGATTGGTGGTCAGACATCAAGTGGATTGTCCTACCAGTTGTTGCTAGGTGACGCCGCAGAACAACCTAGCTCAGCCAGCCAATCCGTTCGCCCGAGTTTGCGTGCCGATCTGCAAGGGGGTGGGTTGCAGGCCACTCGAACATTGCGATTCGGTGCAGCGACGCCGGAAGGGTTGACCAGCCAGCTTGTCCAGGCACAGTCCGATATGCGACTTTGTCTATCCCAAGCTGTGGGAAGTTTTCAAGCTCAGGCGAGTTTCCGCGCGGCGATCGTTGTCAACGATGTGGAATCGCTCGAATCAAAGTTAAAACTAGCCGCAGAGCAGTGGCTGAACCCCGGCGCGCGCATGCCACTACAAGCTCAAGGTATTTTTGCAAGCGAAGTACCGTCTCAGCGACCGCGCGTGGCGTTTATGTTCCCAGGCCAAGGCTCCCAGTATCGCGGCATGATGAAATCGATTGCGACGCGCTCGCCCGCGGCACGTGCGGTGATGGATGAGGCGGATGCAATTTTTAGAAGCCTCGGATTGGGAACCTTTGCCGAAATTGCTTGGGCTGATGAACCTTGCCTGGGCGAAGGACTTGCAACCACGCAACTAGCGCTGCTTGTCGCGAACCTCATCGGCCATGCTGCTTTGACCGAAGCGGGCGTGAAGGCTGCCTGCGTGGCTGGACACAGCTTTGGTGAATTCTCTGCCATGGTCGCGGCCGGCATCTGGAACCTTGACGTTGCCATGCGGGCCTCTTTGGCGCGCAGCCAAGCCATCGTATCCAACCAGTGCAGCGGGTCGCTATTGTCCATCCACGCGGCCCCACAAGTCATCGAGTCGTTGGTACGCCAGCAGGGGAGTGAGGTGTACGTGACGCACTTCAATGCGCCGGAACAAACGGTCGTTGGGGGGCGTATTGAGGCGATCGCCAGGTTCCATCAATTTATTAAGGATGCCGGCTACCGCGCTCAACTGCTGCCAGTTTCGGGGGCCATGCACACGCCTCTCATGGCGGCCGCCCAAGCACCGTTTCGACAAGCATTGTCCGGTGAGCGGCTTAGCCCGCCGACGACCCTGCTACTGAGCAATATCGATAACCGTTACGTGGGTGAGCCCAATGTGTGTCGTGATAATCTTGTCCGCGGGCTGACAGAACCCATGAACTACACGGGACTCGTGCAGCGATTAGTAGCCGACGGCTGTCGAGTTCTCATAGAAGTCGGTCCAGGTCAGGTGCTCACCGGCTTGCATCGCCGTATCGTGTCCGATGCGGGAGTGGTCATCATGGCCGTGGATCCTCCTCAGCGGAACAACTCCGACGCAATTACTTGTGTAATTGCCCAATTGGATTGTTTGGGGTTGGTAACACACGCGTCGGCAGATGAAAAAAACACGACGAAAAACCTCCTAACCACTGCGATACGCCCCCCAGTCGTCGAATTTGACGCGACGCGAGATCGTAGGAACCGCATGCGTGCGACAGCAAGGACCAACGGGATCGCACCGTCGCCGGGCATCAAGGCACCCAACGTGGAGCAGTTTGACGCGACTGTGGGGCGTCGCCATGGAACGCGGACAGTCGCCAACCACAAGTCGCTCAAGACCTTGGAGGATCCACTGCAACCGTCTCCGTCTGCGGCGACGAACATAACATCTGTGTCGCGCGTTTCACCGGGGCGAAACGGGCAAAAGTCAATAGAGTTTTCAGCACCGACGGTTGCCTACGAGCAGTTCTTGATCGATTTTGTCGTCGATCAAACTGGCTATCCAGCCGACATCTTGGAATTGGATTGGGATCTCGAAGCGGATCTAGGACTGGACAGCATCAAACGAGCGCAATTGTTTGGCGAGTTAGCTGAATTGATCGGCTTCAAACCAGCAACTTATGTAGGTGAGTTTGTCCAATATCGCACGCTCAGGCACCTCCTGGAGTTCTTGCAGCAGGCTGCGACAACAACGGCAACGGAAGCCGAGTTTGCGTCCGGGCCAGTTATGTCCGCAGTTGTCGTTCCGGATACGTCTCCCATTTCGGTGGCCTCGCCAGCTAAGCTCAGAAGCAAAGTCCAGTCCGACACCTTTGACGCACAACTGGTCGAAGGGTTCTTGATTGACTTCGTGGTTGAACAGACTGGTTATCCACCCGAGATCGTTGATTTGGATGCGGAGTTTGAGGCGGACTTGGGAATTGACAGCATTAAGCAGGCGCAACTGTTTGGTGAATTGCGAGAGCATTTTTCTCTCGCGTTCGATGGTCAGGGGCAGATCTCGCTGTCTGAGTTTCGTACTTTGCGCGACGTGCTCCTTTATATGGAGCAGCAGCCTGCGCGCGGCGTGGTTGCAGATGAGCGTGTTATTTCAGATGAACGTGTTGTCACCGTGGATCGTCCGCTGGCTACTCCGCGGCTTGCCGATCATCGCCAGGTAGAAAATCAGTCGGTCAGGGAGTCGGCTGTGCCAGCGGCATTGCCTCTGTCGACACCCCTCTCCTTTTCCCCATCAAAAGACGCCTTGCCCGCTTCCGTTGACTGCGCGATCACGGGGCGTTACGCGTTGAGTTTGGGAGCAGCACCGCAACGTCCTGGATCGCCTGAGGTACCATGTTTCCATGGCGCCGCGATCATCTTAGGTGATAATCCGCTCGGCCAAGCGCTGCGTCTG
>JBBQRC010000381.1:0-5639 GCA_038215215.1 Pirellulales bacterium | reverse complement strand
TGCAGACGATTGGTGCGCGTTATACCCATGGTGAGATCACCCTACAAGAAGCGGCTGAAGCGGGCTGCCGGGCTTGTGGTAGCCCCGGCGGCGGTTGTCAATTTTTGGGGACAGCGGCCACTAGCCAAGTGGTGGCGGAAGCACTGGGGTTGACCGTACCGCATGCCGCACTGGCCCCGAGCGGCCAACCCGTGTGGCTAGAAATGGCTCGCTATTCGGCCGAATCGCTGATGGAATTGGCGCGCAAGAAGATTAAGTTGGCCGATATTCTGACTCAGCAATCGCTCAACAATGCCATCGCTGTACATGCCGCCTGCGGGGGCTCGACCAATTTGCTGTTACATATTCCCGCCATTGCACATGCGGCGGGATTGAAGCGACCGACGGTCGCGGATTGGAGCGACATGAATCGCCGCGTAGCCCGGTTTGTCGACGTCTTACCCAATGGCCCTAAAAATCATCCGACCGTGCAGTTGTATCTCGCTGGTGGCGTTCCCGAAATCATGTGGCACTTGCGCGAGGCGGGGGCGATCGACGGCACATGTATGACCGTGATCGGTCGTTCCTGGAACGAAATACTCGACGAGTGGCATGGCAGTTCACGTCGTGCGGCGATGCGCCAGTTGTTACGCGATCGCGGCGCAGTGAATCCAGACGATGTGATCATCCCCCCCAAGATTGCCAAAGAGCGAGGGATGTCGAGCACAGTGGTTTTTCCGGTCGGTAACTTGTGTCCGGAAGGCTCAGTGATCAAAGCCACCGCCATCGATTCAAGTCTGGTTGGCCCCGACGGAGTTTATCGTCACACAGGGCCTGCCAAAGTCTTTACGTCTGAGCACGAGGCGATTCGCGCCATCAAGGGGCAGACAGATCGCAAAGTAGAAGCGGGCGATGTGTTGGTGTTGATGGGCTGTGGACCATTAGGGACCGGCATGGAAGAGACTTATCAATTGACATCAGCACTGAAGTTCATCAAATGGGGCAAACATGTAGCGATCCTGACCGACGCGCGGTTTTCAGGGGTTAGCACGGGTGCTTGCATTGGCCATGCGGGGCCCGAAGCGCTGGCAGGCGGACCGCTAGGTAAAGTTCAAGATGGTGACACGATCGAAATTATTGTCGATCGCCAGCAGTTGACTGGAACGGTTAATCTGGTCGCCGTGGCAGGCGTATCGGTCGACGCGAAACAAGCCGCCGAAACTCTTGCTACACGGCCACCCCACCCACAGCTGCGCGCCGATCCGCGATTGCCTGACGATACGCGGCTATGGGCAGCGCTGCAGCAAGTTGGCGGCGGCACCTGGGGCGGCTGCGTCTATGATGTCGATGAAATATTGCGGGTCATCGAACGTGGCCGCCAGTGATCGATCGCGAACCACAGACTCATCTTCGTAGCAACTACCGACTGCCCACACGGCCGCGAACTCTGCACGACCGTGAAACCTACACGACGCTTAAACAGTGTCCGCCGGTTAGAAACGCAAAATATCCTGACGCTGTAATATTCCCAAGTCAGCCACAATGGTGCGGGCGGCTGTCGCCAACATGCTGAGATCGCCGGAAACGGCGATGAATTGCATCCCTTGTTCTATCCGCCTACTGGCATCGGCAGCAGTGGCAACGTGAGTGCCGGTAGGGCGTCCGGCCTCCCTGGCAATTTGCAGAATAGACTCGATTTGGCTTTCGTATTCGCTGTCCGTTGGGAAAGTCCCATCGGGCGAGCGCAAGTGAAATCGCAAATCGTTAGGACCGATAAAAACGCAGTCACAGCCGGGCAGGGCGTAGATCTCGCGGGCGTTCTGGATACCACGTGGGCTCTCGGTTTGCAGGACAACCAGAATCTGATCATTGGCCGCAACAAAGTATTCGTCGATGGAACAATCAAAGTTCAAACTGTGCATGCCGATGCCGACGCCGCGATTGCCGGTCGGCGGATACTTCGACGCGGCAATAACCGCTGCCGCTTGTTCAACCGTTTCGATCATCGG
The DNA here is from genome assembly GCA_038215215.1 of Pirellulales bacterium. GTDB lineage: Bacteria > Planctomycetota > Planctomycetia > Pirellulales > Pirellulaceae > Aureliella. Next base: position 3,651 of record JBBQRC010000381.1, on the reverse strand, counting down.
CACAATCACGCCGTGAGCACCTGCGTCCAGTGCGCGTTTGATTGAACTGTGAGATGAATCAGGGACGCGAACCAGCGGGACGCAATTTGCATCCGCAATGGCACCTAATAGACTTGCAATCTCGCGCCAATCGTACGGTGCATGTTCGACGTCTAACGCCAGCCAATCGAAACCGCTACGGGCCAATACACGTGCCGCATGCAGACTGCCCAACGTCAGCCAACTACCGATGGTAGGACGGCCGCGACGAAGTTTTTCTTTGACCTTATTGATCCGCATACTGCCTGCTTGCTAGTTGGTTAAGTGCTTCGATGCCGCGTTCGAGCGTGGCGTTGGGGGCGGCGTAGGAGATGCGAAAGTGGGTATCGCGGTGACTAAAAATGTTGCCGGGAATCATCAGTAGTCCCAGTTCGAGCGCCCGTGTCACAAACTCGCTACCACTGCCCCAAGGTGCTTTGGGGAACAAATAGAAAGCTCCCCCTGGTTCAACGAATTCAAAACGATCCTTTAAGCCGGCGATCAACATATCACGTTTTTGCCGATAGTCAGCGCGATAGTGAGCCAAGTCAACATCCATAGCCGCCAGCGCCGCCCACTGCGCGGGTTGCGGCGCACACACAAACGAATATTGCTGCAGCTTGATCATGGTTTGAATCACTTCCGCTGGGCCGTGCACCCAACCGACTCGCCACCCGGTCATCGCATGACTCTTCGAGAAGCCATCGATAACTATTGTATGCGGATTGAATTCCGCAGGGCTGGAAAGTTTTTCATCATAGACGAACTGGCTGTAGATCTCGTCAGAGATTAAAGCGATGTTGTGTTCGGCAGCCAGTTCGGCCAATTGCCGCACCTCATCAACCCCCGGTGTCACGCCAGTGGGATTGGCCGGTGAATTGAAGAGGATAAGCTTAGTTTTATCGGTGATCGCCGCGCGGACCTTGTCGATATCAATGCGAAAGTCGGGATACGTATCTATGATGACTGGAATGCCACCCACCAACTTGACCAATGCCGGGTACATCACGAAGTAAGGGTCAAAGACAATCACTTCGTCGCCGGGGTTCACCAAGCTGAGCATCGCGAGTACTAGACCGCCGCTGGTTCCCGAGCTGATAAAGACTTCGCGATCTGCATGCCCCCACTGACGATCGAGCTCGCTTTTCAGTCGCTCGCGTAGTGGACCAATCCCTTGAGTCAGCGAATAGGCATTTTTACCCTGTTCGATGGCTTCAATACAGGCTTTTTTGACTGCTTGGGGGACGTCAAAATCGGGCTGGCCGATGGACAGGTTAATAGGATCTTTGAGTTTCGCCGCCAGGTCAAAAACCTTGCGAATGCCACTACTGTCAAATGCCCGGCTGCGGGTTGAGATCCAATCTTGGGGAGCTGCTCTTTTCATCGTGAAATCTTTGGCACAGGGAGGCGTTGGGCCGAAACAAGCTTGGCACGAGAATTTTCCATGAAACCTGACGCGGAGAGCGGCGAGCCACAATGTTCTAAAGTGGACACCAGCGCGGGGTACGGAGCGTATTATTGCGGTTTCTCAAACTAGCACAACGAGGAGGGAGGGGTCGCGTTCAGTCAACGAACATAAACTCGTTGGCCAGCATTAGGACTTGGGCCAATTGCTGCCAGGGATCGAGGTTGCTGCGCGTAGCGCCGGCGAAATCTGTCTCGGCACTCCACGCGTGAGAACCCGACGAGTTGCCGGCGTCGGCCGCGCCGCCGGTCGGGGCGCTCAAGACTAGTTTGGGTGCCCACAGAAATTGATCGCTATTTAAGCCCTCGCGGATGTCGACTACGAAATCGATCGATTCACCCTTGTTCACCTCAATCGACTCGAGCTCGATCGACTCACGCGCATGATGCACGCTGGCCGATCGCAACAATCCCAGACGACTATGACTCACGAAAGCCCGGATGCCATCCCCCACCTCAGGTTCGTGAACCAGCACCGAATCGAGGCGGTAGTGGCCGTCCTGGGGTGCGGTCCAGCGACGCACGACGGCATGCTTCAGGTCGTTGCCTGGATGTCCGCCCTGTGCGGTCAATTTCAACCATCCCAAGCCGCTATCAGGATAACTGGCGCCACCTTGCCAAGCCGATCCCACAAACTCAGGCAGCAGTGAAAAATCGTTAACGCGACCAGTCTGAACATCGAACTCGCCATAACCGTAACTCCACGCAGTCGGTGGCGGCAAGGGCGTGGCAACGGACTCTGCCTGGACAAACGATAGGGACCGTTCGCGCTCCCAGTCGGTCGGGCTACGTTGGTAGAGGCGAGCATAGAGTTGGGTCAGTCGGTCAGCGGGTGGCAGCGAGCTATCGAGGTCAACCAGCTTCCGCGCCCGTTCGGCGATAAAGGGATGATTCATCGCAAACAAAGCTTGTTGCGGCACAGTGGTTTCGTTCCGCTGAGGTATCGACAGATCCGGATTGGCGAAGTCAAACATGCGGAGCACAGGCGGAACGTGCTCACGATCAATAAATGTGTAAAGTGTGCGGCGAGTACTGCCCGCGGCAAAGAGCGGCTCGGGGCGGCCCGCGAGCTGCAAGCTGAGTTCGCCGGTGTCAAAGAGCCAGGAGTCCCGTGTCTCTTCGAAGCTTAGGCGGTGTGGGCTCATCCGCCACAGCAGGCGATTTTGTGGATCAAGACTCTCCGCTTTGAGAGATACGACTCGATCTGTCGCCGACCAAGAACTCTGACGATAGGTCTGGCTCAACAAGATCGTCCGCTGGAGCTCTTTAATACTCCAGCCAGAGTCGATGAACTGCTGCGTGAGCCAATCCAACAACTCCGGATGGCTAGGGGCTTCTGAGCGATTGCCAAAGTCGCTTGGCGAATCAACTAAGCCGTGACCAAAATGGTGCATCCAAATGCGATTGACAAGAACTCGCGCCGTCAGCGGATTTTGCGGCTCCGTCAAGGCAAGCGCCAATTCCAATCGTCCACTTCCCTGAGTGAAGGGATGTGCATCGTCACCCCCCAGCATTTCCAAAAATCGCCGGGGAACTTCGGCCCCTTTGTTCACAGGATTGCCACGGGCAAACACGCGCGGTGTTACGGGGATAGGGCGGTCGACCAGGATGGTCGCAAACAGCGGAGCGTGCGCGCTGCCCAACACCCAGCGATCGACCTCCCCCTGCAGCTTCCACAGCTCAGTAATTACGCCCGTCGGAAAGTACATTTCGATATTGGCGATGTGTTCGTCAGGGACGTGACAGGGAGAATGAAAACCGTAGAGGACTTGCCGCATAGCTTCCCCGTGTGCGTCGGCCAATTCGACCGCGGCAGGATCTGCAGCCAACAACTCGCGCCAGCGTCGCTCAACTTCCACCAAGGCCGCTGCGTACTCGGTCGCAGATTGATGTAATTGAGTTTTCTTGTGCGCGAGCTCGTCAACCACGGAAATGTTCGAGCTACCAGCACCGGTCGGCATTTCAGCAGCCAATTCGTGCCACTGTGCAAACAGCGGCTGGGGCGATTGTTTGTCACGAGCCAAAAAAGCTTGCCACTGGCGGACCACAAACGGGTTGATGTCTCCGGCTTCGACAACTTGATTGAAGACTTCTTCGGGATACTTTTCGAGCTCCAGTTGCGCGGTTAAATAATCGGCCACGCGCGCACGCACACGGGCTGATTGCTCT